>JBNKWI010000016.1:0-50762 GCA_050299695.1 Paracoccaceae bacterium | reverse complement strand
CCGCCGAGCGGCATAGAACCACCACGTCCTCGAACCACAGGCAGTCGGTGCCGGGCTCGACCACCACCGAGATCCGCGCCACAGAGCGCTGCGAATGCGGCGTGGCCAGCTGGCCCCGCGTCGCGCGGGCGTGCTCGCTCAACTCCAGCGAGCAGGGGCAGGTCGAGGAATAGACATAGTCGAGATGCAGGATCTTCTGCCGCACCCCGTCCCGCTCGACGAATTCCAGCGCGATGTCGTAATACTGCCAGCCGGTCAGGCCCGAGCGCAGGCTCTGAACCTTCATCGGAAACGAGAACCGCATCTGGATCCGCGCGTCGAAGCTCTCGAGGTCGCGCTTGTAGTCGTCGAGCGCCGCCGCGATCACCTCGAAGGAGAATGTGCTCTCGGCATGGGCATAGAAGGACCGCATGATGCGACTCATGTTGATGCCCTTCTTCTCGGCCTCGAGGCTGACCGTGCCGGTCACCGAGGTTTCGAGCGTCAGGTCGCCATTGTCGCGGGTGTGGTAGCGGATCGGCAGGCGGAAATTCGAGATCCCCACGTGCTGGATGCCGCGCCGCGCGCCGCGGATGAGGCTCTCGGGGCCGTTCTGAAGGTCGGGCAGCGTATCCTTGTAGGCCGCGTCCGCCTGAAACTCCTCCGGATAGGCCCGCGACAGCGCCGGATAGGCCAGCGCCTCGTTGCCCGGCAGAAGCCGCGCCAGCGCCGGATCGAGCGTGGCGATCTCCTCCGGACTCGCGCCCTTTGCCCAGGTCCTGAGCATCTTCAGCGCCCGTGCCGCATCATCACGGTTCGGTTCGCGCTCGATATCGGGCATGTGCAGGGTCATGGCGACCTCCCCTCCGGTGGCCGCACCCACATGGGGGCAGCCATACCTCCAGTTCAACATATATCTCACGCGAAGTTTACGCGCATCCGAAACAAACGGATCACACAGTGCCGTATCGGGCGAAGAACCGCGCAAGGATTTGCGGCGTCTGATCGACCTTTACCGCCATCACCCGCTCGGTCAGGGCCTCGGCCTCATCCGGCGCGAAATAACCGCGATGACGATAGATCCGGATCCTCTCGGCAAAGACCGCACCATCGGCTTCCGGGTGAAACTGGGTGGCGTAGACGTTCCGTCCATAGCGAATCATCTGGAACGGGCAGGTTTCCGACGCCAGGAGATGCGTGCAGCCCCGGGGCAGCGCCTGCGTCGCCTCCTTGTGACCGACAAGCGCGGGGAAACTGTCGGGGAGCTCCGCCAGCAGCGGATCCTCCGTCCCCGCCTCGGTACGCCGCACAGTGACCGGGCCGACCGGCTCGCCCCAGCGCCGCTTCGAGACCTCGGTGCCCAGGTGATGCGCGAGGATCGAGATCCCGTAGCAGCAGCCCAGGAACGGAACGTCGCGCCGGGTGATCTCGGGCATCAGCCCCAGGATCGCCGCCTCGATCCGCGCCTCGTCCTCGGGCTTCGCGGCGGGGTCGTCGGAAACGCAGCCCGGCCCGCCGCCCACGACGATACCCGCATAGTCGCCAAGCTCCAGATCCTCCGGCAAACCCTCCCGGTCCAGCCGGATCCGCCGTGTCTGCGCTTCGTCGATCCCGCCCTTCTCGAGGAAGGCCGCGAACTCGCCATCGGACGCCTCGGTCTCGGGACGGAGCTGGAGGATCAGGAACGGGCGCATTGGGGTGCGTTACAGGAGGGAAGCGCCGGTGAAAAGCGCTACGCCGCCGCTCGGCCGCGCGCAGGCGCTTTCAGACACCGGCCGACGATCAGCGCGGCAACCACCATCTCGAACAGCGCGAGCGGCAGCGCCGCCGCAAGGATCCCGGGCGTGGCGAGGTTCATGTTGAACAGCCCCAGCCACAGGATGCCAAAGATGGTGACCCAAACCGCCGCCCCCGCGAGAACCGCGTTGCGGATCGAATTGCCGAACCGGTCGAGCGCCATCCACGGAATGACCGTCGCCGCCGCGACGAGGATCGTGTCCCAGATCCCCCAGACCAGGAACACCGGCAGGTTCATCGGCGCCACATCGGCGATCTGCGGGAACGCCGCGCGCATCATCGGCATGACGAAGACGAAGTAGCGAAGGACTTCCGAGAGATTGATCCAGACGAGATTCGCAAGAAAGGCGTTCCGGAGGGCCGGCATCGGCATGGCGGCGGGAAATCCTTGGGTAGCAACGGTCATGCCAGGTGCTCCTTTACGGCTTTGAGAAAACGCTTCACGCTCCGCCTCAAGTCGTCCGCGTCCGGGGAGACACGGGACATCGACCAGAGGCCATTCGCGAAAATCACCATCGTCCGCGCCAGGTCTTTCAGGCCCGGCTCCGGGAGCGCGGCAAGCGCGGAATTGCGCAGGGCGCTCTCGAACCCGCGCTGCAGACGCGCATTGTGCTCGATCACCTTCGCGCGGACGTCCGCGTCGCCCGGGGCGATCTCGGTCGCGGAATTCGCCACGAAACAGCCGGGTCCGGGCAGTCCCGCCGCCTCGGCACGCCGGATCTGAACCTCGAAGAACCGTTCGACCGCCGTCAGATCCGCGCCATCCTGCTCCACCACGCAAAAGGCCGGCGAGACCACCAGGTCCCGATACCGGTCGAAGCAGGCGAGAAACAACGCGCGCTTTCCTCCGAAATCCGCGTAGATCCCGTGCCGACTGACAGAGGTGGCCCGAACCAGATCGTCCATCGAGGTCGCATGAAATCCATGCGACCAGAACTGCAGCAGGGCGCGGTCGGTCAGCGACTCCGGCGTGTGGGACGGCTTCCTCGGCATGACGGCGTCATAACAGAACGATCATTCTGAAACAAGGAGCCGCTTCACGACCGTTCCGAAAGCCGGAGGTCTCGCGCTACACTGCCCCGAGCGCGCCGCGAATATCCGCCAAGAGATCCTCCGGGTCCTCGATCCCCACGGAGAGCCGTACCAGCCCCGGCGTGATCCCCAGCATGGCGCGCTGCTCGTCCTTGAGCCGCTGATGGGTGGTCGTGGTCGGATGGGTGATGATCGACTTCGCGTCGCCCAGGTTGTTGGAGATCGTGATCAGTTCCAGCGCGTTCAGGAACCGGAACGCCGCTTCCTGCCCGCCCGCGAGGTCGAGCGACAGGACCGTGCCGCCCGAGCCCAGCTGGCGCATCGCCAGCTCGTGCTGCGCATGGCTCTTGAGCCCCGGATAGATCACCCGCGCGAGCCGGGCATCGCCCTCCAAGGCCTCGGCCAATGCCAGCGCCCCCGCGGCCTGCGCGCGCACCCGCAGATCCAGCGTCTCCATGCCCTTCAGCATCACCCAGGCGTTGAACGGGCTCAGCGCCCCGCCGGTATGCTTCAGATAGGGCTCGGCCTTCTTGCGCACGAACTCCTTCGACCCCAGCAGCACGCCGCCCAGCGCGCGCCCCTGCCCGTCGATATGCTTGGTCGCGGAATAGACCACCACATCGGCGCCGTTCTCGATCGCGCGGCTGAAGATCGGCGTCGAGAACACGTTGTCGACGATCACCGTGGCACCCACCTTGTGCGCCAGGGCGGCGACGCCGGCAATGTCGATCACCTCGAGCGTCGGGTTCGAGAGCGACTCGAGGAACACCGCCTTGGTGTCGGGCCGGAGCGCCGCCTCCCACTGGCCGAGATCGGTGCCGTCGACGAAGCTCACCTCGACGCCGTAGCGCGTGAGCACCTCCTCGAGAATGTAGAGACACGACCCGAACAGCGCCCGCGCCGACACCACATGATCTCCCGCCTTCAGGATCGAGGTCAGCGCCCCGTTCACCGCCGCCATGCCCGACGCGGTGGCGAAAGCGTCCTCGGCGCCTTCGAGCGCCGCGATCCGTTCCTCGAACATCCGAACCGTCGGGTTACCGTACCGGGCATAGATGAACTCGTCGGGGCCCGCCTCGATGAACCGGGCCTGCGCCTGCTCGGCACTGTCGTAGACAAAGCCCTGGGTCAGGAAGATCGCTTCCGACACCTCGCCATACTGACTCCGCCGGATGCCCGCATGAACGAGCTTCGTGCGCGTTTTCCAATCTTTCGTCATGGGGTCGTCCTTCCAACAAAAAAGCCCCCACCGCGAGCGTCGGGGGCCTTTCGTCCCTGACCTCTTTAGCGGCTTGTTTAACGTGGCCCGCAATCCGGTGAACAAATCGCCACGGTCGTAGGCCCGTGCCTAGCGAGACCCCGCGATGCGGTCAAGCACCGTCACCGTGCTGTGACCTTGTTTTCACATCGCTGTTGCGCACCGCCTCTATCGGGATCCCACAAGATCTTGTGTGAGGTCCGGTCCGGTGCCCCTCCTGCAAATCAATGCCCGAGGCGACAGGCCGGTCACAGCCGCCGGCGCGCCGCCCGGCGATGCCCTGAGCGCCGCGCTCGAACACCTGCCGACCACGGCGCCCATCGTGATCCTGGTGCACGGCTACAAGCACGCGCCGAACGTTCCCCTGCATTGCCCGCACGGCCATGTTCTCTCTCTCGCGCCAAGGCGCGGCGGCCGCTGCCTGTCCTGGCCGAAACATCTGGGTTTCGGGCGCGGCGATCCGCACGAGGGCCTCGCCATCGGTTTCGGCTGGAACGCGCGCGACTCGATCTGGGCCGCCTACCGCGAGGCGGGCCTCGCCGGTGTGGCGCTCGCGCGCCTCGTCGCCGAGATCGCACCGCTCCACCCGCGGCCCGTCCATGTCTTCGCCCACAGCCTCGGCGCCCGCGTGGCGTTCCGCGCGCTCTCCGCGCTCCCCGCCGGCAGCGTCGGGCGGATCGTCACCATGGCCGGCGCCGAATTCGCCTGTCACGCCGAGGCCGCGCTCGCACGCCCGGCGGGCCGCCAGGCCGAGATCCTGAACGTCACCAGCGGCGAGAACCTGGTCTTCGACCTGATGTTCGAGAACCTCCTGCAACGGCCCTTCGGCCGGGCCCGCGCGCTCGGCGCCGGCCTGCCCGACGCGCCGGCCCGCTGGGTCGACCTCAGGATCGACGATCCCGCCACGCGGACGCATCTCGGCCGGCTCGGCTTTCCCGTCGCACCACCGGCCGGTCCGGTCTGTCATTGGTCGGGCTATCTGCGCCCCGGCCTCTTTCCGCTTTACCGGCGCCTCCTGACCGATCCCGCGCCCCTGCCGCTCGCCGCGCTCCGGCTCCGGGCCGAAGCGGAGAACGCGCGTCCCTTCCCGCCCCGCCCCGGCGCCGTCCCGGGCTAACGCAGACGTGAGCGGCCCCGGGGCTTGAGTTCCACGTGTGGCTCGGGGAACGTGGCACGAAGCACCGAAAGGGAACCGACCATGTCCGCGCCGATCGAACTCTACTACTGGCCCACGCCCAACGGCTGGAAGGTTTCCATCGCGCTCGAGGAGATGGGCCTTCCCTACGAGGTGCACTTGATCGACATCGGCAAGGGCGACCAGTTCGATCCGGATTTCCTGAAGATCGGCCCAAACAACCGGATGCCGGTCATCATCGACCCGGACGGCCCCGACGGCGCGCCGATCTCGATCTTCGAATCCGGCGCGATCCTGCAATACCTGGCGCGCAAGACCGGGGAGTTCTGCGGCCCCACCGAACGCGACCGCATCGCCGTCGACCAGTGGCTGATGTGGCAGATGGGCGGCGTCGGCCCGATGGCTGGCCAGGCGCATCACTTCCTGAAATACGCCCCCGCGCTGGAGCCGCCCCAGGTGCTGCCCTACGCGCAGGACCGCTACCGCAACGAGGTCTCGCGCCTCTATCGGGTGCTCGACACGCAACTTGGCCGCTCCGAATACGTGGCGGGCGATTTCTATTCCATCGCCGACATGGCGATCTGGCCCTGGGCGCAGAACTGGAGGGGACAGGAGCAGGAGATCGACACGAAACCCAATTTCGCCCGCTGGCTCGATGCCGTCGCCGCCCGCCCGGCGGTCCGGAAGGGCAAGGATCTCGGCGCCGAGCTTCGCGACCGCAAGCGGAGCCGCGAGGAAGAACTGGCGGCGCACAAGGTGATGTTCGGCCAAAAGGGCTGAGCTTACCTCGGGTTAACCCCTGTCCCCTACCCTCCTGCCGTCATCAGGTAAGGGACATGGGTACATGCGCTACCGCGACCGGCGCTACAAATGCAGCTACGCCCTGAAATTCCGCTTCCCGCAGGGCAGCGTGGACGGCGAGCTCCTGAACACCTCGCGCACCGGCATGCTCGTGCGCGTGCCCGGTCTGTTCAGCCGCGGAACGACGGTCACCTTCGCGATGAACCGCATGGAGCGGCAGGCGAGCGTGCTCCGCGCCGCCCACGGCACCGTCGCCTTGCGGCTCCTGCGGCCGCTGTCCCAGGCGGAATTCGAACTTCTCACCGCCGGCCGGTACCAGCGCCGACGCACGGAAATCGGCAAACTCGCCGAGATCACCTGACCGGGGCGGGCTACTCCGCCTCGTCCTCCTCGATCACGTATTTCTGCAGGACCACGATCTGCGCCCAGAGAAACACGAACAGGGCCGCCGGGAAGGCGAAGGTCTCGATCTTGACCCAGGCATCGGTCGACAGGCTGCGCCAGACGATCTCGTTGCCCACCGCCAGCGCCGCGAACATCGCCGTCAGCCTGCGCGTAAGGATCATCCAGCCCGCCTCCTCCATCGGGAGGAACTCGCTCATCACCCAGGCCAGGTAGGACCGGCCTTGCAGGAGCCCGATCCCAAGGAGGCCCGCGAAGACCCCGTAGACGATGGTCGTCTTCATCTTGAAGAAGGTCTCGTCGTTGAACCAGACCGTCAGACCGCCGAACAGCACCACCATGACCGCCGTGAAGACCTGCATCCGGCTGATTTTTCCGGTGAGCCACCAAAGCAGGCCGATCGAGGCCAGGAGCACCGGCACGAAGGCCGCCGCCGCGACGATGAACCCGTCATACTCGGTGCCGCCGAAACTGTAGGTCTTGTCCCGGACATAGAGATAGGCCGCGAAGAACAGGAGCGGTGGCCCCAGCTCCAGCGCCTGCTTCACCCCGCCATGGATCTCGCGTTCCGCCATCTTCGCTCCTATCCGCCCATCTCAACTATCACCGCGCCGCCCGCGATCAACCCCATGAGCGCGAGCCGCCGGGGGCCGACACTGTCGCCGAGGAACACCCAGCCGATCAACGCCGCAAACACCGTGGAGGTTTCGCGCAAGACCGCCGCCTCGCCGACCTTGTCGAGCCGGGTCGCCAGCATGATCCCCCCGAAGGAAAAGAACGCCACCACCGCACCGGTCAGCCCGCGCAGCAGGAGCGGCCCGAGCGCCGGCGGCGGCGCCATCCGGCGTCGGCGCAAGGCGGCGATCACCGGGAAGGTCAGCCCGTCGATCAGGAAGAACCAGGCGAGGAAGGTGAACGGGTCGGCCGCCGCCCGGATCCCGTAGGCGTCGTAGGTCGTGTAGAGCGCGACGAACATGCCTGTCAGCACGGCAAGACCCAGGGCCAGCCCCAGCGTCTCGCGCTGCCGCTCGAGACGCAGGAAATTGTAGAGCGCGAGGCCGAAGATCCCGGACATCAGCACGCCAACGCCCAGCCACTGGACCGGCGTGAAGACCTCGCCGAAGTTCAGCCAGGCCCCGATCACTGCGAAGAACGGGCCGGTGCCGCGCACCACCGGGTAGACCACGGTGTAGGCGCCGTAGGTGTAGGACGCGGCCTGCAGGAGCTTGTAGACCACGTGGATCGCCCAGGCTCCCGCCAGAATCGGCCAGAGATGCGGCGCCGGCCAGGGCACCGCAAAGAGCGCGAAGGGCGCGGCAAGCGCGGCATAACACCCGTCGATGGCGCCGCGCGACAGCCAGGGGTCGTGCCGGCCCTTCTGCAGCGCGCCGAATACCGCGTGCAGCACCGCCGCCATCACCGCGAGGCCGAGCGCCAGGTGCCGCCCGGCCTCGGTGCCCTCGAGCGAGATCAGCCAGCCGCTCATCGGTCGCCGTGGGCCGCCCGCAGGCGCCCCTCCCCCTCGATCCCCCTCCCACGGGAGGGGGAGGCGGTACCGTTGCGGCCAGCGCCTCCCCTCTCCCGGCGGGAGAGGGGATGGGGGAGAGGGGCGCCGCGATGCGGCGCTGCGGCAGAAAGCACTGGACAGCACCGGGCGGGGTTTTCACACTGTCGCCTGACGGGGCCCGGGACGTGGCCCCCGCGGGGTCCGATCAGGGGGATGAGCCGATGACCACCAAGAACGGGGCGAAGCGCGGAACCAGCCGGCGCGGGGCGCTGGCGACGCTGGCGGGCGGCGCGGCGGCGGCGAGCCTGCCGCTCTGGGCGCGGTACACGCATGCGCAGACGGCGGAGCCGATCAAGATCGGCTTCCAGGTGCACCGGACCGGGATCGGCGCGGCCTATGGGCGCTGGTACGACCGCACCACCGAGGCGGTGGTGAAGAAGATCAATGCCGAGGGCGGGATCAACGGGCGGCCGGTGGAGATCGTCGCCGAGGATGACGGGACCGATCCGAAGCGGGGCGCCGAGGTGGTCGAGAAGTTCGCCAACCAGCATGGCTGCGATATCGCTTTCGGGACGCTGTTCTCCCATGTGGTGATCGGCTCGGCGCCGCGGGCGGGCGAGTTGAAGCTGCCCTATTTCGTGGTCTCCGAGGGGCATCACGTGGCCTCGGGCATGCTGAACCGCTACACGCTCCAGCCCGGCATCACCGACGTGAAGAGCCAGGTGCAGGCGATGGCGCCCTATGTGGCGGGGACGCTGGGCAAGAAGGTCACGATGATCTTCCCGGATTTCGCCTTCGGGCACGATCACCGGGATTACTTCACCGACGCCATCGAGGCGCAGGGCGGCGAGGTTCTGGCGCATATCGCGATCCCGCCGACGGAGACCTCGTTCACCAAGTATTTCCCGAACATCCCGCGCGATACCGAGGTGCTGTACCACGTGATGGTGGGGCCGGCGGTGCTGACCTTCGTGAAGGAGCTGGGCGAGTTCTTCGGGCCTTCGGCGCCGGCCTTGTTCGGGTTCATCGACTCGCTCGAGGCGGTGGATATCGCTTCGCCGGGGCTGGAATTCCTCGAAGGCTCGTATTTCTGGGAGGGCAATCCGCGCTATGCGCAGTCCGACCAGACGATCTACGACAAGGCCTATCGCGAAGCGGTGGGCGTGGACGGGAACGGGGCGTCGGTGTCGGATGCCAAGGACGTGTCGACCTATGCGCATATGTTCGGCTGCTGGGAGACGCTTTACGTGGTGAAGGCCGGGATGGAGGCAGCGGGCTATCAGGCGCCGGCGGACCGGGGCAAGCTGATCGAGGCCGTGGAGGCGATGACCGAGATGCCGGAGGGGTTCGAGCATCCGCAGGGGGCGAAGCTCTTCAACGGCAAGACGCACCAGGTGTTCGGGCACCAGTACATCACCCAGGTGAAGGACGGGCGGCTGGAGCGGGTGCACACCACGTCCATCGAGGACGGGGCCTATCCCGACGAGGTGGATTACACCACGCATCCGCTGTGACGCCGTATTGCGGCGGAGTCCCTCCGCGGCCTTTGCGGGCAGCCTCCCGACGACCTTTTCGGGCAGCCTCCCCCCCATCCCCCCTCCGGGACGGAGGGGGGAGGCGCTTCTGAGATGGAGTTCGGGCCCCATCTGATGTTGGCCGTGCTGGAAGGCGCGGTGACGGCGGCGGTGCTGTCGTTGACCGCCGTGGGGCTGTCGCTGGTTTTCGGGGTGATGCGGGTGGTGAACGTCGCGCATGGCGAGTTCTTCATGCTGGGCGCGGTGCTCGCCTGGTGGATCGCGAGCGCGTTCGGCGGCCATGCGGCACTCGGGTTCCTCGCGGCGCTCGTGGTGGCGCCAGTGGCGGTCGGCGGGCTGGCGGCGCTGGCCGACATCGTGATCCTGAAGCGGATCGGCTACGACCCCGAGCGGACCATCGTCGCGACGATCGGGCTCCTTTACATCCTCCAGCAGGTCACGCTGATGACATACGGGCCGGAGGCGCGGCCGGTGGCGGCGCCGTTCAACGCGCGGCTGGCGCTGCCCTGGGTCGAGTGGGGCGAGGGCGGGCTTGCGCTCTACTGGCCCTGGGGGCTTTCGATCACGTCCTACAAGCTCGCGGTGATCGGCGCGGCGGTAGCGGTGCTTGTCGGCGTCTGGGCGGTGATGACCCGGACGCGGATCGGGCTCGTCATGCGGGCGACGCAGCTCGACCGGGACATGGCGCTCGCGTTTGGCATCCCGGTGGAGCGGGTCTACGCGCTGGTGTTCGGGATCGGTGCGGCTCTGGCGGCTTTGGCGGCGGTGCTGATCGTGCCGATCAGCCAGGCGCATTACCTGATGGGGGGCGATCCGCTGCTTCTTTCCTTCATCGTCGTCATCATCGGCGGGCTGGGGAGCCTGCCGGGGACGGTGGTGGCGGCCTTGCTCATTGGCCTGTCGGACGGGGTGATCTCGGTGTTCTTCTCGCCGACGCTGGCGAAGATCATCGCCACTCTGCTGGTGGCTTTGGTGCTGGTGTTCCGGCCGCAGGGACTGTTCGGAGCCCGCGCCGCATGAGGCGGACGCATCCGGTCGCGCTGCACCTGGGGTTCCTGGCGGTTCTCTTCGCTTTGGGCTTCGTTCTTCCCGACTATCACCACGGCAACCTGGCGCGGGTGATGGTGCTGGCGACCTACGCCATCGGCTACAACCTCGCCTTCGGCTATACCGGGCTCCTGTCGCTGGGGCACGCGATGTTCTTTGCCGCCGGCATGTACGGGATGGGCCTCTCGATCCGGCTGTTCGGAGCCGATCCGGCGCTGGCGATGCTGGCGGGGCTCGCGGCGGGGCTGGTCTTGTCGCTGGCTGTCGGGGCGCTGGCTTTGCGGACGGCTGGCGTGGCGTTCATGATCGTCACCCTGATGTTCGCGCAGGCGGTGTACCTGACGATCCTCCTCGCGGGCGAATGGACGCGGGGCGACGAGGGCTTCGTGATCCAGGCGGCGGAGCGGGTGGTGCTGGGCGTCGACCTGACCGGTGCCATGGCGCGGTATTTCGCGGCGCTCGGGGTGTTCGCGGTGGGGCTTCTGGCGGCGCTCCGGCTGGTCACGCACCCGTTCGGCAAGGCGCTGGTGGCGATCCGCGAGAACGAGGAGCGGACGCGGATGCTGGGTTATGACACCCAGCGGCTGAAGCTCGGGGCGCTGGCGGTGTCGGGCACGCTATCGGCGCTGGCGGGGGCGGCCTACGGGCTCCTTTTCGGCTATGCGGGGGCGAGTTTTGCGGGCGTGCAATATTCGATCCTGCCGCTTCTCTGGGTGCTGCTGGGCGGGGCGGGGACGGTGATCGGACCCTTCGTCGGCACGCTCTTCATGTTCTACCTGATCGACCTCGCGAGCGGGGTGACCACGGCCTACATGCTGATCGCTGGGGTGGTGCTGGTGCTGCTGACGATGTTCGCGCCCGCGGGGATCGTCGGCGCGGCGCGGCGGTTTTTCCCGGGGTGGTTCCCGTGACGCTTCTGGCGACCGAGGGGCTGTCGAAGCATTTCGCGGGGCTGCGGGCAGTCGAGGCGGTGGATTTCGCGCTGGAGCCGGGCGAGATCCGCGCGCTGATCGGGCCGAACGGGGCAGGGAAGACGACCTTTGTCAGTTTGCTGTGCGGGCGGATCGCACCCAGTTCGGGCCGGGTGACGTTCGACGGGCGGGACATCACCCATCTGCCGGCGCATCGGCGGGTGATGCTGGGGATGGCCTACACGTTCCAGATCACCTCGGTTTTCCCGGGTCTGCCGGTTCGTGAGAACGTCGCACTGGCGGCGCGGCGGCGGTTGAAGGATGCGGTCAGGGCCGAGGCGGAGGCGCAGGCGGCGCTGGAGCGGGTTGGGTTGGGCGACAGGGCGGCGCAGGAGGCGGGCGACCTGAGTTACGGGCACCAGCGGCTTCTGGAGATCGCCATGGGGCTGGTGCAGAAGCCGCGGCTCCTCATTCTCGACGAGCCGACGCAGGGGCTGGCCGAGGGCGAGATCGAGGCGTTCAAGGCGCTGATCCGGGAGCTTCGGGCGGAGACGACGATCCTCCTGATCGAGCACAACATGTCGGTGGTGATGGAGACGGCGACGCGGGTGACGGTGCTGGAGTTCGGCGAGGTGCTGGCCGAGGGGACGCCGGGGGAAATCCGCGCGAACAGGGCGGTGCAGGCGGCCTATCTGGGGAAAGGGTGATGCTGGAGCTTCGCGGGATCGGCGCGGGATACGGGCGGGCGCAAGTGTTGCGCGAGATGAGCCTGCGCGTGGGGGTGGGCGAGATCCTGTGCCTTCTCGGGCGGAACGGCGCGGGCAAGACCACGGCGATGAAGGCGATCATGGGGCTGGTACCCTTGATGGCAGGGGAGGTGCTGCTGGACGGCGTGTCGCTGGGCGCGCTGCCGCCGCATGAGATCCCGAAGGCGGGGATCGGGTACATTCCGCAGGGGCGGCGGCTCTTCGGCGAGCTGAGTGTGGCGCAGAATATCGAGATCGGGCTGATGGCGCGCGGCGAGGGGCGCGAGATGCGCGAGCGGGTGCTGGGGCTGTTTCCGCGGCTGCGCGAGCGGTTGGGGCAGCGGGCGAACACGCTGTCGGGGGGCGAGCAACAGATGCTGGCGACGGCGCGGGCCTTGTGCCTGCGGCCGAAGGCGTTGCTCCTGGACGAGCCGACCGAGGGGCTGCAGCCCTCGATGATCGAGGCGATCCGGGTGGTGGTGCGGCAGATGCGGGAGGAGGGCGTCGCGGTGCTCCTAGTGGAGCAGCGGGTGGACGCGGTGCTGGATCTGGCCGACCGGGTGGCGTTTCTCGAGAACGGACGGGTGGTCGAGGAGGCGGCGGCGGAGGCCTTGCGGGCGGATCACGCGATCGTGGATCGGTACGTGGGGGTCTAGCGCCTGAGGTTCCGAGGGCTTGGACCGGGCGGAGCTGGCGGGTAGACCGAAGGCAGAGAGGTGTCGGAGGCCGCAAGGTGCTGAAGCGGATCAGGGCATATTACGAGGGCGACACGGACGCGGCGCAGCGGTTTCGCTATGCGCTTCTGGCGTTCGACCTCGCTACAATCCTCTTCGTCATCGTCACCTCGTTCTTTCCGCGCACCCGCGGGGTCGAGATCGCCGACGGGGTGTTCGGCGTCCTGATCCTTGCCGATTTCCTGATCCGCGTGTTGCTGGAAGAAAGCCGGATGCGCTATTTCACGCGGCTGTCGAGCTGGGCGGATATCGTGGCGGTCTTGTCCTTTCTCGCACCGATTGCGGGCGAGGGGCTGGGGTTCCTGCGGATCCTGAGGACGCTGCGGCTCCTTCATACCTACGAGCTGCTGGCGCGGCTCAGGCAGGATTTCCGGGTGTTCCGCGAGAACGAGGACGTGGTGCTCGCCTCGGTCAATCTGGGCGTGTTCCTTTTCGTGATGACCGGGCTGATCTACGCGACCCAGGCCGGGATCAACCCGGAGATCCGGAACTATGCCGACGCGCTCTATTTCACGGTGACCACGCTTACCACGACCGGGTTCGGCGACATCACCCTGACCGGGCCCTGGGGGCGGCTTCTGTCGGTGGGGGTGATGATCTTCGGGGTCACGCTGTTCTTGCGGCTCGCGCAGGTGGTGATCCGGCCGACCAAGGTGCGGCAGGAATGTTCGGAGTGCGGGCTTGTGCTGCACGATGCCGACGCGGTGCATTGCAAGCATTGCGGGGCGACGATCCGGATCCGGACCGAGGGCGGGGTTTAGTGATCCGGAATGGGCGCGGGGACGTATCCGTGACCGAGAGGAGAGCGATGATGCTGCGAATTGCTGCCTTGATCGTGACGCTTCTGGCCGGGCCTGCGATGGCGGCGCCGGTGGGGGGCATTTTCGAGTCGATCGACGGGGGCGAGATTTCGCTCGAGGCCTGGCGCGGGCGGCCGGTGCTGGTGGTGAACACCGCCTCGCGATGTGCCTTCACGCCGCAATACGATGCGCTCCAGGCGCTCTACGACGCCTATCGCGACCGGGGTCTTGTGGTGCTGGCGGTGCCGAGCGGCGATTTCCGGCAGGAGCTGGAAAGCGAAGCGGCGGTCAAGGAATTCTGCGATCTGAACTTCGATCTCGACCTGCCGATGACCGAGATCACCCATGTCACCGGCGCGGCGGCGCATCCGTTCTACAAGGCGGTGAAGGCCGAGGCCGGGTTCGAACCGTCGTGGAATTTCAACAAGGTGCTGATCGCGCCCGACGGGTCGGTGGTGGAGACCTGGGGCTCTATGACCGGACCGATGTCGCGCGCGATCCGGGGCCGGATCGAGCCGCTTCTGAACTGAGCGGCCCGGCCCGGCGTTCGGGGTCAGGCGGCCGACTTCATGCGCTTGCCGCGGGCCGGGCCACGGCGGCGCGACGGTTTGGGTTTGGCGCCCTGGTTCGCCGGGGCGGAGCCGGCTGCAGGTTTGCCGCGCCTGCGACCGCCCTTGCGGGGGCCGCCGCGGGTGGGGAGGTCTTCGTCCCAGCGCTCTCCGCCGGCGGTGTCGATGGTCGCGCGGAGCACCTTCTCGATGTCGCGCAGCGCGCCGGTTTCGTCCTGCGCGCAGAACGCCACGGCGCGGCCGGAGGCACCTGCGCGGGCGGTGCGGCCGATACGGTGGACGTAGTTTTCGGGCACGTTCGGCAGGTCGTAGTTGTAGACGTGCCGGACCTCGGGGATGTCGATCCCGCGCGCCGCCACGTCGGTGGCGACGAGAACGGTCACGGTGCCTTCCTTGAACTCGCGGATCGCGCGGTCGCGCTGGCCCTGGCTCTTGTTGCCGTGGATCGAGGTGGCGTCGAAGCCCGACGCGGCGAGTTTCTTCATCAGCCGCTCGGCGCCGTGCTTGGTGCGGGCGAAGACCAGCGCGCGGTCGCCTTCATGGCCCGAGAGGAGCCGGGCGAGGAGCGCGGGCTTTTCGTCCTGCGTGACGAAATGCACCGATTGCGCGATCTTGTCGGCGGCGAGCCCGGGGCGGGCGACCTCGACGCGGACCGGGTCGGACAGGAACTGCGCCGAGAGATCGGCCATCAGCTTCGGCATGGTGGCCGAGAACATCAGGGTCTGGCGCGATTTCGGCAGGAGCGGCGCAATGCGCTTGAGCGCGTGCAGGAAGCCCATGTCGAGCATCTGGTCGGCCTCGTCGAGGACGAGGAAACCGGTCTGGTCGAGCCGGACGGCCTTGCGCTCGAGAAGGTCGATGAGCCGGCCCGGCGTGGCGATCAGGAGATCGGCGCCGCGGCGCAGGGTGTCGATCTGGCGGTTCATCGAGGCGCCGCCCACGACCACGGCGACCTTCAGGTGGCTGCCCTGGGTGTAGGCGCGGAGCGTCTCGGCGATCTGGTTGGCAAGCTCGCGGGTGGGCGCGAGGACCAGCGCGGAGGCGGTCTTGGGCGCGGGCGCGGTGCCCTGGCCCATCAGCGCGTTGATGAGCGGGAGCCCGAAAGCGGCGGTCTTGCCGGTGCCGGTCTGGGCGAGGCCCATCACGTCGCGGCCGTTCATCGCGTGCGGGATCGCCTGTTTCTGGATCGGGGTCGGTTCGGTGATGCCGCGCTCTTTCAGCGCGGCGATGAGGCGGGGCTGGAGCCCCAGCATGTCGAAATCCATCGTTCTCCTTCCGGGGCGCGCGTGGTTGTCCGGCGCCCACAGTCAATTCGGTTGCCCCGCCATCCGGACGAACCGGGGCGGGCTTGCGGTCAGAGTGCGCCGGCCCATAGCGGCGGCGCTGCCTCCTCGCGTGATGTGGGAAACGGGGACCGCGCGCCATGTGGCCCGCTTCGGGCCGTCTGCTCACGCGGCAGAGCGTCTCGCGGTCTTGGGCGGCACATGGGGCACGGCGGGGCACAAGTCAAGCTGCAAGTGACGGGGCGCGCCGCGAGGGACGGGTGTGGACCTTTCCTGCCTCAGGACGCTTGCGGCGCAGCGCCGCGCCGGGCGCCGAGCCTCGGATGCAGCCGGCCGGCGATCGCGTAGGCCCCAAAGAGCGCCAGCCCCGCTGCCGCGAACACGCCCTGGACCGGCGCGACGAGGAGCACCACCCAGGCGACCCCCGGGGTCACCACGCCCGAGACGTCGCGGAAGCTTGCATAGACCGCCGACATCTCGGTCCGCTCCGAGGGCTTCACCGCCATCAGGAACGGGAGCCCGCCGGTGAGATCGAGGAGGACGAGAAAGAACGAGCCCGCCGCGAGGCAGAGGATCGCCAGTACCGGCAGGGGCGCGAAGGGCGCGGCCAGCGCGAAGCACAGCCCGGCCGCGAGGAACCCCGCGCGCACCGCCTGCCGGATCGTCCGCCCCTGCACCCAGCGCAGCATCACCGGCGCGAGGAACAGCATCGCGTTCGATGCCGAGAGCGCCGCGCCGCCCGCGGTGTCGCCGAGCCCGCGCTCGACCGCGAAGATCGGCAGGTAGACCACATAGACCCACCAGCCGCAGGAGCGGATCACCGCGAAGGCCCAGCCCGCCACCAGCCGCGGCTGCGCCATGAAGCGCCCGAGATAGGCGAGCGGGTTGGTGGCCGGCGCCCGGGCGCGGGTGATCAGCCGCCCGTTGCCCAGCCGGAGATGCAGGAACGCCGCGAGGAGCGCCAGTTCCGCCGCGCCGGACGCCAGGAAGGCGGCCGCCGGTGCCCAGCTCCAGAGCGTAACCCCGAGGAGCGGCCCCACGGTCCAGCCCGCGGCGCTGTAGAAGAGCTTCAGCGTCTCGTTCCGGCCGAGCTCGGCCCGCGCGATGTAGTCGAGCACATAGGCGTTGTGGCAGACGAAGATCGCCGCCGTTCCCGTGGTGGTCATGAAGAGCGCGGCCACTACCGCCTCGCCGCCCGCCATCCCGGCGAGCGCTGCGCCCAGGATGTAGAGGAGGCAGGCGGTGATATAGACGAACCGTCTCGGCACCAGCCGGTTGAGCCAGGGGACCAGGAGCGACATTCCGAGCGAGGCGAGGCCGACGAGGAAATAGACCTCGGACACGAGCCGCGCGTTGCCGAGCGCGTCGTAGAGCGCGAGCGGGTAGACCGAGATCAGGAGCCCGCGCGCCCAGGCCTCGCAGCCCGAGAGCAGCGCGAAGCCGCGCACGCCCGGCGCCGGGGCGTGACGAAGCCATTCGGGAATGTTGCGGGAGGTCATGGATCCGTCCGGCGTGGTCTGGCGTCACCGTCACGCGGCGCCTGCGCCGTGTCGCATCCGATTACGACAGAAGATGTCTGAAACGAGCGTCGGTCAGGCGGCGATGGTCTGCATGACCGAGAGGAAACGGGCGACCTCCTCCTCGGAATTGTAGTGGCAGAGCGAGACGCGGACGCAGGCCGGAAGGCCGAGCGGGTCGAGCACGTTTCCGGAATAGTGGTCGGCCTTGCGGGTATGTGTGCGGATGCCTTCGGCATTGAGGCGGGCGACGATCTCGGGGGCCGCGAGCCGGTCGGACCAGAACGAGACGAGGCCTTCGCGGGCGGGGTTTTCGATGCCACCGAGGATATGGATGCCGGGGAGTTCGGCGAGGCCCTTGAGGTTGCCGGTGCCGTGGAGCATCGCGTGGGTGAGTGCGGTCTCGTGGGCGTGGATCGCGGCGCCGGCGGCCTCAATCCGCGCGCGGCGGTCGGTCGTATCGGTAAGCTCGCCGCCGAGCCAATCGAAATAGGCGACCACGTCGGAGAAGGTCGCGTAGGCGCCGGTGTCGCGGGTGCCGAATTCCCAGCCGCCTTCGGGGCTGGCGATCAGCCGTTCATGGCGCAGGTGGCGGAGCCGGTCGGAAACCCAGGCGAGGCCGTAGCCGTGGCGGGAGAACACCTTGTAGGGCGAGATCACGTAACCGTCGATGCCGTAGCTTTCGATGTCGATCTGCCCATGCGAGGCGTGCTGGATGCCGTCGACGATGATGAGAGCCTCGGGTGCCTTGGCGCGGATCGCGGCGGCGACGCCCTTCACGTCGATGCCCATGCCGGTCACCGGGGAGGTGTGGAGGATCGTGGCGACGCGGGTGTCGGGGGTGACGCGGGCGGCGTAGGCTTCGGGGGTCACGAGGCCGGTAGCGTCGTCATGGGGCACGGAGATGTAGGGCTTGCCGGCGGTTGCCGCCCAGTATTGTGCGGCGCTTCGGGAGGCGGGGTGTTCGATCGTGGAGCCGATCACCGCGCCGCCATCGGGGGCGCCCATCACCGCGGCGCGGATCAGGCGGAAGGTGAGCTCGGTGCCGCTTTCGCCGACGAAGAAATGCCCTTCGGGCGCGTTGAAGAAGATCGCCATGTCGGCGCGGGCCCGGTCGATCACCGCCTGCAGCGTCTGGGAGGCGGGGTTGTCGCGGCCCTGGTTGTCGGGGATCGCGGCGAAGCGCGCGCTGGTCTCGGCGACGGCGTTCAGCGTCAGCGCGCCGCCGGCGTTTTCGAAGAAGATCCGGGGGCCGGTGAAGGGGCATTCTTCCACATGGGCGAAGCGGGCGCGGATCTCGTCGAGGAGACGGGGCTGGGCGGCGAAAGGGCTGGATTGCATCGGGTGTTTCCGGTCTGGGTCCGGGCAGGGTTTTCTCCCTTTCGCGCGGCGCTCGCAAGCGGCTTGGCGAATGGGAACGGACGTCTTCAGCGCGACAGCTTTGCCACCGAATTGCGCAGGATCAGTTCGCTGCGAAGCAGGACCTCCCTGGTTTCGGTGTTCTTGCCTTCGATGACGCCCAGGAGCAGGTTCATCGCCGTTTCGCCGATCTTCGAACGCGGCTGCTTCATGGTCGTCAGCGAGGGCGTCACGAAATTCGCGTAGGAAATGTCGTCGAAGCCCATGACCGAAAACTCCCGGGGCAGGTCGCAGCCGCGCGCATTCAGCGCAATCATCACGCCGAGCGCCGTGGCATCGTTGACGCACAGGAACGCCGTCGGGAGCACGTCGCGCACGAACATGTGCTCGGCGGCCAGACGCCCGCTTTCGGTGGTGCCGTCGCCATCCATGATCAGCATCGGGTCTATTGGTATTCCCGATTCCCGCAGGGCCGTCTGATACCCGTTTTCGCGCAGTTGCGCGACGGTCCGGCTGGCAGAGTGGCCGATGAAGGCGATCCGCCGGTGGCGCTGCGCGATCAGGTGCTCGGCGGCGATCCGGGCGGCGGCGAAGTTGTCGACGCCGACGAAGGGAATTTCGCCGCCCGGGACGGGTTCGTTCACCGCGACGGTTGGCGGGAGACGGTTCTTCTGTCCGCCGGCAGCCATGCCGAAGGGCAAATGGCCGGTGAGGAGGATCAGGCCGTCCGCCTGGTTCGAGCTGATGAACCGCAGGTATTGCGTCTCGCGCTCCGGATCGCTCTGGGTGTTTCCGATCAGGACTCCGTAGCCGCGCTTGCTTGCCTCGGTTTCGAGCCCGACCAGGATGTTCGAGAAGTTCGGATCGCCGACATCGGGAGCCAGGATCAGGATCATCTTGCTGCGCTTGAGCCTGAGCGAGCGGGCCATCGCATTGGTCGTGTACCCGGTCCGGGCGATTGCTTCTGTCACCCGCCGGCGCGTGGCATCGGCAACCTTTTCGGGTTCGTTGATCGCGCGGCTGACCGTGGCGATGGAGACGCCGGCCATGGCCGCGACATCCTCGATATTGGCCAGTTTCGAATGCGACACCCCGAGCTCCAACGGCGGCAATCCAGTCCGGTCTGAAGCTTTCTGCCCGATCGACATCGTCGCCCCAGTGCTGGGAACAAACCCGATAACCACGTCCAATGTAAACCTTTACATCACTATGAAAACCTTTACATAGAGGAGAGGAGTGTCAAACTCCGCCCATTGCGGGCCCAGGGGAGGGGATTCGCATGCTCAGCGGCGACGGCGGCCGACCGCCTGTCCTGGCAGCCGGCAGGATTTCAAAATCGTTCGGAGAGGTGCCGGTCCTCTTCAGCATCGATTTTGACGTGCGGCCTGGCGAGGTTCACGCGATCATCGGTGAGAACGGGGCCGGCAAATCCACGCTCATGAAGATCCTGTCGGGCTTCGAGCAGCCGTCCTCCGGCACGCTCAGCTTCGACGGCAAGTCCATCGCTCTGCCTCCCTACGGCCAGGCCGAGGCGCTTGGGATCGTACTGATCCATCAGGAGTTCAATCTCGCCGAGCACCTGACGGTGATGGACTCGATCTTTCTCGGGCGCGAGATCACCCGTCGCGGGCTCCTCGATGTCAATGCGATGCGCCGGGCGGCGCAGGATCTCCTCGACCGTCTGCATGTCTCCGTGAGCCCGACGACCCGCATCGCCGAATTGTCGATCGCCGACCGGCAGATGATCGAGATCGCCAAGGCCGTCAGCCGCGACGCCCGTGTCCTGATCATGGATGAACCGACGGCGGTGCTGTCCGCGGCCGAAACCGAGACGCTCTTCGAGCAGATCCGGCGGCTGACGGCGAAGGGGGTCGCCGTCATCTTCATTTCGCACAAGTTGGACGAGGTGCTGGAACTCGCGGACCGGGTCACCGTGCTGCGCGATGGCCAGCTCATCGCCACCGTGGACGCATCGAGTTTGACGTCGGAGACCGCGGCCCAGATGATGGTCGGTCGCGAACTGTCCCATCTCTACCCGCCCAAGGCCGAGCCGGATGTCGATGCGCCGATCGTCCTGGCAGTGCGCGACCTGACCACGAAGGATGTCGGCAGCGTGTCGTTCGAGCTGCGCCGGGGCGAGATCCTGGGCTTCGCCGGCCTGATCGGCTCGGGGCGCACCGCCGTTGCGGAGGCTGTCGTCGGTCTGGCGCACCGAACGTCGGGGACCATCGAGCTGCATGGCAGCCCGATCAATTTCGCCGGGCTGGCACAGGCCGTCGCACGGGGCCTTGCCTACATGACCAAGGACCGGAAGGGAAAAGGCCTGCTGGTCAATATGGGGCTCCGGCCGAACCTGACATTGCTGACCCTTGCCCGGCACCTGAAGGGCGGCTTCGTCGATTCGGCCAGCGAAATTGCCGCGCTCGAGAGGGCCACGCGCCGCTTCGACATCCGCGCCCGCGACGCCGCGGTGAATGCCGGGCAGCTGTCGGGGGGCAACCAGCAGAAGCTGATGCTGGGCAAGACCATGGAGGCCGAGCCCGAGATCATCATCATGGACGAGCCGACGCGCGGGATCGACGTCGGGACCAAGGAACAGATCTACCACATCATCGCGGCGCTGGCGGCCGAGGGGAAGTCGATCATCCTGATCTCGTCGGAACTGCAGGAAGTCATCGGCCTGAGCCATCGCGTGCTGATCATGCGCGCCGGACGGATCGCCGGAGAGCTCAGCGGCACGGAAATCAACGAGGAGCAAATCGTGAGATACCAGATGGGCATCGCAAACAGGGGTGCGGCGTGAACGAGGCCGCCGAGAAATCAGACGTGCGCGCGGCAGCCGGACCTGCGCCGCGGCTGCGGTTGAGTGTCCTGGGGCCGCTGATTGCGCTGGGCCTGCTTCTGGTGCTGGGTACGCTGTTGAACGGCAACTTCCTGACCCTTGCCAATCTGGCCAACATCGTGGCGCGCGCCTCGTTCATCGGCGTGATCGCGGTCGGCGCGACATTCGTCATCACCTCGGGGGGGCTCGACCTGTCGGTCGGTTCGATGGCGGCGTTCACCGCCGGAGTGATGATCATCGTCATCAATACCCTGGTGCCCACCCTTGGCGCTGGCGTCGGGGTGATCGCGGTCGGGATCGTCGCCGGGCTGCTGATCGGACTGGCGGCCGGTGCCTTCAACGGCATCCTTGTCACCGCCGGACGGATCGAGCCGTTCATCGTCACGCTCGGGTCCCTGGGAATTTTCCGTGCGCTGATCACCTTCCTTGCGGACGGCGGCACGCTCAACCTGAACTTCCAGGTCGCCAATGTCTACGAGCCGGTCTATGGCGGCGCAGTCCTCGGCATCCCCGTGCCGATCCTCGTCTTCGCCCTTGTCGCACTCGTCGCCGAGGTCGTGCTCAGGCGAACGACCTTCGGCCGGTACGTCTCCGCGATCGGGTCGAACGAGCAGGTCGCGCGGTACTCGGCGATCCATGTCGACCGGGTTCGGCTCCTGACCTATCTACTGCAAGGCTTCCTCGTCGGCGTCGCCGCGGTCCTCTATGTGCCGAAATTCGGCTCGGCCAACGCCTCGACCGCCGTCTTGTGGGAGTTGCAGGCGATCGCCGCGGTGATCATCGGCGGTACGATGCTCAAGGGCGGTTTCGGGCGGATCTGGGGAACGGTCGTCGGCGTGATCATCCTCGAACTGATCGGCAACATCCTGAACCTTCAGAGCCTGATCAGCCCCTATCTGAACCAGGCGTTCCAGGGCGCCATCATCATCATCGCGGTGCTTCTGCAGCGGCCGAGGCGCGCCAACTGATTTCCAACGCCCGCAAGGGGGCACAAAGGGGAGGAGACGAAGACATGACACTACTCAACAGGATCGCGACAGCCGGGCTTGTGGCCGCCGGGCTGGCCATGGCGACGCCGGCGATTTCCGACGAAATGACCTATACCATCGGGGTGTCGGTCCCCACCGCGGATCACGGCTGGACCGGCGGCGTCAACTTCTTCGCCCAGAAGGCGGTGGACCGCCTGTCCGAGGCCTATCCGAACCTGGAGTTCGTGTTCCAGTCGGCACCGGATTCCACCAAGCAGGCCGCAGACCTGGAGGACATGGTGACCACCCGCAACATCGACGCGCTGGTCATCCTGCCGGGCGATCCCGATGCGATGACGGCCTCGATCAAGAAGGTGAAAGAGGCCGGCAAATGGGTGACGGTCGTCGACCGCCAGCTCAGCCAGTCCGGGATCGAGGATCTCTATGTCGCGGGCGACAACCCCGGCCTCGGCGCCGTCACCGCGTCCTACTTCAAGGAAAAGCTGCCGCAAGGCGGCAAGATCGTGATCCTGCGCGGGCTGCCGATCCCGATCGACAAACAGCGCTTTGACGCGTTCATGGACGGAATCGAGGGCACAGGAATCGAGGTTCTCGACAGCCAGTTCGCCAACTGGAACCGGGACGACGGCTACAAGGTCATGCAGGACTTCCTGACCAAGTACGACCACATCGACGCCGTCTGGTGCCAGGACGACGACATCCTGATCGGCGTTCTCAAGGCCCTCAAGGAAGCCGGGCGGCAGGACGAGATGTGGGCGGTCGGCGGCGCCGGCATGAACCAGATCATCAAGATGGTCGAAGGCGGTTCCGAGCAGGTCCCGGTCGATGTCAGCTACAACCCGGCGATGATCGGCCTGGCGATCGAGGTGACGGCGCTGAAGTACGTCGCCGGCCTGCAGGTCAACGGGAGCTACATCATCGACTCGACGCTCATCACCAAGGACAACGCCAAGGACTTCGACTACGAAGGAACGCCGTTCTGATCGGACGGCGCGGCCTAGCGCGTCTCGAGAAAAGGGAGTGGCGGCGACACCGTCGCCACACCCTGCGGCAACGACCAAGGTGATGTCAGGTCGGGGCCCGGCCGCCGGTCCGCTGTATCGTTGCCGCGGGCTCATCCGCGGCCGGTTCGAGGTGACCTCGATCGCATGGAGACGACCGGAGGCTTGCGCGACTTCGCCTGACGCGGCCGCAACGAGCGCCGGCCTTGCCGCCCCGGAGACATTGGGCGGCGAAACGGAATGAGGGTAGGAAAAGGAGAGAGACCATGGGCACGATGAAGGGGCCTGCGCTTTTCCTGGCGCAGTTCGCAGGCGACGCGGCGCCGTTCAATTCGTGGAAGTCGATCACGTCATGGGCGGCCGAGTGCGGCTACTCTGGCGTTCAGATTCCGTCGTGGGACCAAAGGCTGTTCGACCTCGACAAGGCGGCCAGCTCGAAGACCTATTGCGACGAGGTGGAGGGGATCGCCCGCGAGGCGGGACTGCAGCTCACCGAACTTTCGACCCACCTGCAGGGCCAGCTCGTGGCGGTGCATCCCGCCTATGACACCGCGTTCGACGGTTTCGCCGCTCCGGCCGTGCGCGGCAACCCCAAGGCGCGCGCCGAGTGGGCCGTCGATCAGGTGAAGAAGGCGCTTTCGGCCTCGAAGAACTTCGGGATGACCGCACATGCCACCTTTTCCGGGGCGCTGGCTTGGCCGTTCGTGTACCCGTGGCCGCAGAGACCGGCGGGGCTGGTGGAGGAGGCCTTCGACGAACTGGCCCGCCGCTGGCTGCCGATCCTCGATCATGCCGAGGCGTGTGGAGTGGATGTGGCCTACGAGATCCACCCCGGAGAAGACCTGCACGATGGCGTCAGCTTCGAGATGTTTCTTGACCGGGTGAAGGGCCACAAGCGTGCGAACATGCTCTACGACCCGTCGCATTATGTTCTGCAACACCTTGATTATCTTTCCAATATCGACATCTACCACGAGCGGATCAAGATGTTCCATGTCAAGGATGCCGAGTTGAATCCCACGGGGCGGCAGGGCGTCTATGGCGGCTACCAGTCCTGGATCGACCGTGCCGGTCGCTTCCGGTCGCTGGGCGATGGCCAGGTCGATTTCCGAGCCATCTTCTCGAAGCTCACCCAGTACGGATTCGAGGGCTGGGCGGTCGTGGAGTGGGAATGCTGTCTCAAGCATCCGGAAGACGGCGCGCGGGAAGGCGCGGAATTCGTCAGGGCTCACATGATTCGCCAGACGGAAAAGGCCTTCGATGACTTCGCCGGGGCGGGCACCGATCGCGCCGCCAATCGCAGAATGCTTGGACTGGAGTGAACCCATGCCGATTGACGCTGCACACACGGCCCGCGAACCCCGCTTGCGGCTTGGAATGGTCGGCGGTGGGCGGGACGCCTTCATCGGTGCGGTCCACCGCATCGCTGCCCGCATCGACGACCAGTATGAACTGGTTGCGGGATGTTTCTCTTCGGACCCCGAAAAGTCGCTGGCGTCGGCGGCCGATCTCGGGGTCGGCCGGGCCTATGCCAACTTCCGGGAAATGGCCCAAAGGGAAGCCCGCAGAAAGGACGGCGTCCGCGTGGTGGCCATCGTCACGCCGAACCACATGCATGCGCCGGTTGCGATGCAGTTCCTCAAGCGCGGAATTCACGTGATCTGCGACAAGCCGCTGACGGCGACCCTGCCGGAAGCGAAGCGGCTGGCCAAGGCTGCCAGGGAGTCCGGCGTCGTCTTTGCCCTGACGCACAACTACACCGGCTATCCGATGATCCGTCAGGCCATGGAGATGGTCGCAGCGGGCGAACTGGGCGAGATCCGGCTGGTCAACGTGGAATACGTTCAGGACTGGCTCACGGAGCCGCTGGAAGCGACCGGGCAGAAGCAGGCCGACTGGCGCACCGATCCGGAGCGGTCGGGCGCGGGGGGATCGACCGGCGACATCGGCACCCATGCCTTCAACCTGGCGAATTTTGTCACGGGTCTGAAGCTGGATCGGCTTGCCGCGGATCTGACGGCCTTCGTGCCGGGCCGGAGGGTCGACGACAACGGCCATGTCCTGATGCGCTACGAGGGTGGGGCGAAGGGGATGCTGTGGTGCAGCCAGGTCGCCCCCGGGAACGAGAACGCCTTGCGGCTGCGTGTCTACGGCACGAAGGGCGGGCTGGAATGGGCCCAGGAAGACCCGAACTACCTCTGGTTCACGCCGCTCGGAAAGGAAAAGCGCCTTGTCACGCGAGGCGGCGCCGGTGCCGGCGCGGCGGCGGCGCGGGTCACCCGCGTGCCGCCGGGCCATCCCGAGGGCTACCTGGAAGGGTTCGCCAATATCTATGCCGAAGCCGCCCGGGCGATCCACGCCGCCGAGACCGGGTCGCCGCTCCCTTCGGACGTCGTCTTCCCGGGGCTCGACGAGGGGCTCGAGGGCGTTGCCTTCGTGGATGCATGCGTGCGCTCGTCCAGGAGAAACGGTGCCTGGGTTGGCCTGAACCTGTAGCCAAGCGCCGCATGTCCCGGCGCTCATCCGTTGTCGGACGGCGCCGGGGAGGAAGACGAACCTTGGGCACAAAAGGGCCAGCCGGGCTCCGCGGCGCGCGTGTCGTGGGGGGCTGCTCGGTGCGGCGCAGGGCTTTCGGGAGGTTTGGGCAGCGCCCACGTTCTTCTCCGGCCTGGTCGCCTTTCCCCTTGCAGCAGATACGATCGCCGCCGAACGGCTTGCTCCTGCTCCCGGTATCGGCCTTGCCTCCGGAAATTCGAGCCTTCCCGCAGGTTTCGGCCTTCGACATGGTGGGCGGCACGGGAAAAGCTTGCGCGGAGCGGCTGGATGAGAACCTCGCCGAACACGGATCCTGTGCCGCGCCGGCTGCTGCGGGCTCGGCAAGTGAGACCCGGCGCCCGTCGCGCGCCGACCCGGGTGGCGTGATGCCCGGACCAGTCCATTTTCTCCATCTCGCCGCGCGGCACGGGCGGCTCTGCCTGGTGGCGGGGCTGCTGGCGGGGCTCCTTCTGCCGGGGCTGGCGCTGGCGCTGCGGCCCTGGCTGCCGGAGCTGATCGCGGCGTTGCTGGCGCTGACGGCCTACCGGATTGGGCCGCGGGCGGCGCTGGGCGGGTTGGCGGAGCTGCGGACGGGGTTGGGGCTCGTGGCGCTCTATCAGGTGGCGCTGCCCCTGGGCGCGCTGGCCCTGTTCGCGGCGGCTGGGGTCGCGGCGCATCCGCTGGCGCTTGCGGTGGTGCTCATGTTGGCCGCGCCACCCGTCGCGGGGAGCCCGAACCTGACGATCCTGGCTGGGCAGGATCCGGCGCCGGCCCTGCGGCTCCTGGTGATCGGAACGGCGCTGTTCCCGCTGACGGTGCTGCCGGTTCTGATCCTCGCGCCGGGTCTTTCGGGCGCGGGGGTGTCGGGGATGGCCGCGCTGCGGCTGATGGCGGTGATTGGGCTGGCGGCCGGGGCGGGGTTCGCGCTCCGGCGCTGGGGGCGGGCGCCGGAGGCAGCGGCGTTTCCGGCGCTCGACGGGCTGGCGGCGATCCTGCTCGCGGTCCTGGTGGTGGGCCTGATGTCGGCGCTGGGACCGGCGTTGCGCACGGCGCCGGGCGAGGTCGCGCGGTGGCTGGGGGCGGCGCTAGCGGCGAATCTGGGAATGCAGGTGGCGGCGGCCTTGGCCTTGCCGTGCGACGCGGGGATGCCCGCCCGCGCCATCGTCGCGGGCAACCGCAACATCGCGCTGTTCCTGGTGGCGCTGCCGGCCGGGATCACCGACCCGATTCTGCTTTTCATCGGCTGCTACCAGGTGCCGATGTACCTCACCCCGATCCTGCTTTCGGGGCTCCTTTCGCGGCGCCTCCGCCGCGTTTGACGGCTGAGGAAACCCCTTATTTACCGACATTTGCACGCATTGGCGCCGATTGGGGAACTGATTGTGTCCCTACAGAGGAATTTCCGATTCTGACCATCTTTCGGTCATTTTCTTCGGTCATCCAGAGCCTTGGTAAACCGTGTTCGGGGCGCGCGGCGGATTCGGGCCGCGTGGATTCTGGGAGACTTATGAGCGCAGAATTCGATCGATCTGGTGCTTGGGACGACGACGGCGACGACGCGTTCGGCGACGAGCTTCCCGCTGGCACCACCTTGCTTCAGGGCCAGTACACGCTCACGCGGTTCCTGAACGCGGGCGGATTCGGCATCACCTATCTCGCGCGGGACAGTCTCGACCGCACGGTCGTCATCAAGGAATGTTTCCCGGCGTCGATGTGCTGCCGGCGGCAGAGCTCGGTGCAGGTCCGCTCGGAATCGATGCAGCAGGATTTCGAGGCGATCGTGAAGTTCTTCGGGCAGGAGGCCCGGGCGCTCGCCAAGCTGAGCCATCCGAACATCGTCGGCGTCCACCAGGTGTTCGAGGACAACCACACCGCCT
This sequence comes from Paracoccaceae bacterium, assembly GCA_050299695.1. Classification (GTDB taxonomy): domain Bacteria; phylum Pseudomonadota; class Alphaproteobacteria; order Rhodobacterales; family Rhodobacteraceae; genus Ovoidimarina. The sequence continues at coordinate 23,106 of JBNKWI010000016.1, read as the reverse complement.
ACATGGCGCTCGACCTCGTCAAGGGGCAGGACCTGCTCGACGTGATCGAGTACGAGCCCGACCGGCTCAGCCCGCGCGAGGTGAAGCGAATTCTGATGCGGCTCCTGAGCGCGGTGGCCTATGTCCACGACCGCGGCATGCTGCATCGCGACATTTCGCCGGACAACGTGCTGATCGACGACGCCAACAACCCGGTGCTGATCGATTTCGGCGCGGCGCGCGAGGAGGCCTCGCGGCGGACCCGGATGGTGACCCAGCAGGCCACCGTGAAGGACGGATACAGCCCGCAGGAATTCTACATCTCGGGCTCGAAGCAGACACCGGCCTCGGATCTCTACTCGCTGGCGGCGACCTTCTACCACCTGATCGCGGGCGAGGCGCCGCCGATCAGCCAGATGCGGCTCGCCACCGTCGCCGAGGGCAACAAGGATCCGTACATCCCGCTCTCGACGCTGACCAGCGACTACGACCAGCATTTCCTGGGCGCGATCGACAAGTGCCTGGAGATCTTCCCGAAGGACCGGATCCTGTCGGCGCAGGAATGGATGGTCGAGATCGACACCGAGCGTCGTCAGATGGCAGCCAAGGAACGGGCCGGCGACGACGAGGACATGCACGCCGCGATCCACAACCTCGTGCTGGAGACCAACGCGGCGGTGCGCGAGGCCGCGCCGGAAATGCCCGAGCCGGTGAAGAAGGAACGCAAGCTCACCCGCGAGCGGATCTCGACGCGGGAACGCGAGCTGCGCTGGCAGCGCTTCCGCGAGCTGAACGACAAGATCTTCAGCGACGACGCGGAGGCCGCGCCGGCCGCCGTGGAGAAAGCCAGGGAACACCCCGCGACGGACGGGGAACCGGATGTGACCGCGAGGAAGCGCGTCCGGAAACGCACGCTGATCGGCAAGGTGCTGGGCGGCGTGTTGAAGCGAAATGACCGGGACGACGCGGCCAGTGCAGGGGCCGCAGAAAGGTGAGCAGATGAAGTTCCTTCATGAGATGATTGCGAAGAAGCGGTCGCAGCAGGCCGCGAGCCCCGCGGCGGAAGCGGACGAGGCGCTGGATGCCGGGCCGATGGCCGCACCGATGGCCGCGACTCCGCCGATGGCGCCGCGGGCGCCCGCCACGCAGGTCCCCGTCGCCGAGGAGGAAGAGTTCGACGCGTATGACGACTACGCCGACGACGACGAGGATTTCGCGGAAGACGACGAGGGCGGCCTGTTCGACGACGGTTCCTACGACTGGGATCTCGAAGAGGCCGAGGCACAGGAAATTCCCGAGGACGAGCCCGCCGCCACCGCCGCGCAATCGCTCGACGATGACGACGAGACCGATGTGAGCGCCGGCGTGTCGATGGTCCTGAAGGATCTCGCGGCGCGGGGCGAGCTGAGGCGTCCGGAGCCGCAGGCCCCGGCCGAGCCGCCGCGGTCGACGCTGGAGCAGAATGTCGAAAAGATCCGCATCCAGCGGAAGATCTGGGATCTCGAGGGCGACGCCGACGACGAGGCGCCGGCCGCCGAGGCCGCGCCGCAGGTGACGCCGCTGCGCCGGGAGCCGCCCGCTGCGGCCGCGCCCGCCCCGACCCCGGCGCCCGCGCCCGCGCCGGAACCGGTTCCTGCCCCGCCCGCCGCTGCCGCCCCCGCGGCGCCGGCCCCCGCCGCCGCGGCGCCCCGTCGGGGCGGCCGGGTGAAGACGCGGCTTCTCGGGTTCAACAAGCCCGACGAGGCGGTGATGGATCCCTTCGCTTCGGTCGCCGCCGCGTCTGCTGCGGCAGAACCCGCGCCGGCCGCCGCCGCGCCGGGCGAACCGCAATTCCCGGTCGGCTGGATGGTCGTGATGAAGGGGCCGGGCCGCGGCGCGTGCTTCACGCTCTCTGCCGGTGCCTCGAAGATCGGCCGGGGCGAGGATCAGGCGATCCGTCTCGACTACGGCGATACGTCCATCTCGCGCGACAACCATGCGGCTGTCGCCTATGACGGGGAGCAGCGCTGCTTCTATATCGGCCATGGCGGCAAGGCCAACCTGGTGCGTCTGAACGACATGCCGGTCCTGTCGACCGAACCGCTCGCCGATGGCGACGAGATCCGGATCGGCGAGACCACGCTGCGTTTCGTGGCGTTCTGCGGTCCGGAATTCTCGTGGGACGAAGACGGCGATGGGGACGGCCGTTATGCTGCCGCTGAATGATCCGAAATTCGACGCCGTAACCGCGCTAGTCCAGGGCGGACGCGATCACCAGGAGGACGCGATCGTCGCGGATTTCCCGCTCGGCACCGACCACGGGATGGTGGTGCTGGCCGACGGCATGGGTGGCCATGCGGCGGGCGATATCGCCTCGAAGATCGTGATGACCGAGGTCTACAGCGAGCTGAAGTTCCAGTCGACTGACCCGGTGGCCTTCGCGCGGCACCTGCCGGAGATCCTGCGCAACGCGGCGCTCGCGGCGAATGATTGCGTGCTGGCGCATATCTCGGAGAACCCCGAGGCGCGCGGCATGGGGGCGACGCTGGTCGCCGCCGTGGTACTGGGCGACCGGCTCTACTGGATCTCGGTGGGGGATTCGCCGCTGTACCTGTTCCGCGATGGCGAGCTGGTGCAGCTCAACGAGGATCACTCGATGGCGCCGCAGATCGACCTGATGGCGGAGCGCGGCATGATCTCGGTCGAGGACGCGATGTACCATCCCGACCGCAACGCCCTGACCTCGGTCTTGGCGGGCGACGATATTCCGCGGATCGACTGCCCGCCCGAGGGGCTGCGGCTGCGCGACGGGGATATCGTGGTGGTGGCCTCGGACGGGCTCCAGTTCCTCGAGGATTACGAGATCGAGGAGGTGCTGGCGGTGCACGGGCCCAATGGCGGCACCGCGGTGGCGAAGGAATTCCTGGCGCGGATCGCCGATCTGGATGACCCCGACCAGGACAACACCTCGATCGGCGTGGTGCGGGTGCACCTGCCCGGGGCCGGGGCCGAGGCATGGGACGAGCCGGAAGAGGACGGCGCAGACCGGACGGACAATGTCGAGGTGCTGACCTTCGGCGAGGACGGCGAGGTGCGACCGCGCCGGGTCGGCGTGGGATCGGGGCAGCTCAGGGACCGGCCACCGCAGGCCGAGGCGCATTGATGACGGTTCAGGAGAAGGTGGACGAGATCGCCGAGCGGCTGCGTGCCGTGGCCGAGGCGGCGCCGACACTGGCGATCGCGGAAAAGGCGCGGCGGCTGGAAGCGCGGCTGAGCACGCCGGTGCGGGTGGTTCTCCTGGGCCTGCCCGACGCGCGGAAGCTGGAGCTTCTGAACGCGCTGGCGGGCGGCACGCCCCTGCCGGACGCCGCGCGAGAGGTGACGGTCGAGCTGCTCTACGGCAAGGCGGAGCGGGCGCGGATCACCAGGTCCGACGGCAGCGTCGCGGAAATCGACGGGACGCCGGGCGCGGAGGATCTGGCGGACGCGGCGCTCGTGGTGATCGAGCGGCCGACGCCGGTCCTCAGGCGGACGAGCTTTCTGAACCTCGTCGCTTCGGCGGATCGCGAAGAGCAGCACTCGGCCATCGCCTGGGCGGCAAGGCGGACCGACATCGCGGCCTGGTGCTCGGCGAATTTCGGGCGCGACGACCGGCTGATCTGGGCGGAAGTGCCCGAGCGGGTGCGCGACCATGGCTACCTGGTGCTGACCGGCTGCGGCGCCGAGGAGGCTTCGATCATCAAGGCGCGCCATCGCGATGAGTTTCTGGACGTCTACGCGGTCAATCCCGACCTCGAGGCGGCGGTGTCGGGGATCGGCGAACTCGCCGGACGGATCGCCTATGACGCGGAGCTTGGCCAGCGCGCCGATACCGACAGCGCGCTTCTGTTCCTGAAGACCCAGGCGCCGCGCCCGCGCACCCGGCCCCGGCCGAATTCGCGCCCCCTGACCCAGCCTCGGGTGATGACGCGGCCCCGGACCGAGCCGGTGGAAATCGCGCCGCCCCCCGCGCCGGCGCCTGCACCCGTGGCGGTGCCCGAACCGGCGGCGGTGCCCGTTGCGCGGGCGAAACCGGCGGGGTCTCCGGCCCTGTGCGGTTCGGGGTTCGGCTATCTGCGCGACCGGGGGCAGGCGCTCCTGGGCGGGGTCGCGGGCGGTGCGGCCTTCAGCGACGACGCCGTGCTGGCCCATTGCAGCGAGACGCTCACGCATCTGACCGATCTGGTGACCGGGCACGAGGATTCCGAGAGCGCCGGCGACCTGGCGGACATGGTGTTGGAGGCGGAAAGCCTGGTCATCCTCCTGGAGAACGAGGGCGGCGCCGAGGCGGCCGTCGATGCGGTTTCCATTCTCCTGCAGATTCGTCGCGAATTTGAGGTCGGTCTGGCGGCCTGAGACGGGATTACTGGTGCATTCTGCGCCAGTGCCGGGAACGTGCCTTAGAATCAACACGTTTTCCGGGGACAGAGGAAACGATGCGTGGGCGGAGTCTGCTTTGCCGCGGCCGGCTCCCACGCGATCGGGCATCCGGTCGACGGGTGTTTCGAGAGTGTTGAAGGTGACGGATGAACGCTGAGCCGAATATCGACGCTGAGCATCACGAGGTCGAGGCGGCCGTACCGGCGGCGGCGCAGGTCAATACGGGTTTGCTGCGCACCGGCCTGGCGGCCCTGCGCGGCTTCGTGTCCGAGATGGATGCGGTCGAGGACGCGCTGGAGACGGTCGTGGGCACCGGCGACCGGGCGGCGGCGAAACAGGCGAAGAAGCTCCAGCGCTTCATGCGCAAGGTCGAGCCGACGGTGACGATGATCGGCCAAGTGAAGGCCGGGAAGACCTCGCTCGTCAATTCGATGGTGGGCTGGCCCGACCTTCTGCCGGCGGACGTGAACCCCTGGACCTCGGTGGTCACCTCGATCCACATGAGCCCGAAGCCGCACCTGGAAGGGAACCACGCGAGCTTCCGCTTCTTCGAGGAGGACGAGTGGACGCGGCTGCTCGAGCGCGGCGGCCGGATCGGCGAACTGGCGGGCCGCGCCGGTGCCGACGAGGAAGTGCGCAAGGTCACCGCGCAGCTCGAGGCGATGCGCGAGAAATCGCGGCGGCGGCTGGGCAACAAGTTCGAAATGCTGATGGGCCAGGAGCACAGCTACGGCTATTTCGACAGCGAGCTGATCAACCGCTACGTCTGCCTCGGCGACGATTTCGAGACCGACACCGAGACCTCCTCGAGCCAGGGTCGCTTCGCCGACATCACCAAGTCGGCGGATCTCTACCTGCACCGCGAGGAATACCCGATCGAGTTCTGCATCCGCGACACGCCGGGGGTGAACGACACCTTCATGATGCGCGAGCAGATCACCATCCGAGCGATCCGCGAGAGCCGGATGTGCGTGGTGGTGCTCTCGGCGCATCAGGCGCTGTCGACGGTGGACATGGCGCTGATCCGGCTGATCTCGAACCTGCCGTCGCGCGAGGTGATCATCTTCGTGAACCGGATCGACGAGCTGGGCGACCCGGCGGCACAGGTGCCGGAGATCCGCGATTCGATCCGCCGCACGCTGAAGGAGCACCAGGGGCCGGCCGAGGCCGAGATCCTGTTCGGAAGCGCCTATTGGGCGAACCATATCCTGAATTGCGGCCGCGAGCCTTTGACCGAGGCGAGCCAGGCCGCGCTGTTCAACTGGGCGGAATCCGAATTGTCGGACGACACCGAGAACGGCAGCCCCGAGGAGATGATCTGGACGCTGTCGGGCGTGCCGGCGCTTCTCGACACGATCTCGCGGCGGGTCGCGGACGGGATGGGGCTCGACGCGCTGTCGAAGACGGCGAAGGCCGGGATGAACGTGCTGAACGGCATCGCGGCGGGCGAGCATATCGTGTCGATGCGGGCCTCGGACGCCCATGTGAAGCCGCTCGACCGGAAGGCGTTGCCGGCGGAGATCGACCGGATCGAACGCGAGGCGCAGGCGATGCTGGTCGCCGAGTTCGAGGGCGTGGTGGAGAATTTCTACCGCCGGCTCGACCGGTCGCACAAATCCTTCCTGGAGCGCGCCACGGCCTCGCTGATCCGGAACCTGGAGCGCTACGGCGACACCGATGTCTGGCAATACGACGCGACCGGCCTGCGGGTGCTTCTCAGGTCGTCGTTCCAGGTGTTCTCGCGCAATGCGCAGGGGACCTGCAAGACCGTGTTCCTCGACACCACGAGCAAGGTGCGCGAGCTCTATCTGAGGGCGTTCAACGTGCCCGATGCGAGCTTCCGGCTGGAGGCGCCCTCGGCGCCCTATGTGCAGCCGCCGGTGATGCTGGGGCAGACCATCGCGCTCGACATGTCGTCGAACTGGTGGGGCCGCTGGTGGCGCCGCCGCCGCGGCTACGGCAGCATGGCCGCCGATTTCGCGCAGATCATCAAGGCCGAGACCGACCCGATCGTCGAGGGGCTGAAGGCCGAGCACGTGAATTCGGTGCTCGAGGACGCGCGGCGGATCCTCGGCGAGTTCGTCGCGACCCAGCGGGAGGTGCTGATGGAGCTGGCGGAGCGGACCAGCACGTCGGTCGACGACCTGCAGGGCGTCGGCGCGACGAAGGCCACGCAGGACAAGGTCGCGGCGCTGGAGGAGAGCCGGGCCGTTCTTGAAAGGTATATCCAGTAGCCGGGGCGCACCCGGCGGGAAGGTAGCGAGCGATGCAGACGGGACAGGCCAAACCGGTATTCGCCCTGATGGGCGAGTTCAGCGCGGGCAAGAGCACGCTCGCCAATCTCCTCATCGGCTCGGGCGTGTCGCCGGTGAAGGTGACGGCGACGCAGCTGCCGCCGGTCTGGTTCCAGCACGGCACCGGCAACCCGGTGGTGGTGGACCTGGCCGGCAACGAGACCGAGATCCCGATCGAGGCGCTGGAGGAGGTGTCGGTGGCGGATACGCAATATGTGCGGGTGTTCGTCGAAACCGAGCTTCTGGAGATCATCGACCTGATGGACATGCCGGGGAATTCGGACCCGAACATGTCGGCCGAGGTCTGGCGCCGGGCGGTGCATCACGCCAATGGGGTGATCTGGTGCAGCCACGCGACCCAGGCCTGGCGGCAGAGCGAGGCGGCGGTCTGGGAGGACCTGCCCGATGCGCTTCACGCCACGTCGATCCTGCTGCTCACGCGGTTCGACAAGATCAAGACCGATCTCGACAAGATGCGGGTGCTGCGGCGGGTGAAGGCCGAGGCGGAGGGGCAGTTTCATTCGATCCTGCCGATCTCGCTTCTGGAGGCGGCGTCGGCCGAGGATCGGGCGCAATGGGAGGCGAGCGGCGCCGAGACCTTCCTGCAGGCGCTTCTCGACATCGCCATGGGTGTGACGGTGGAGCCGGAATGGCCGGCGGCGCCGGAACCGGCCGAGAGCGTGTTGCCGCGCCGGGTGGCGCGGCGCGACCCGGCCGACGCGACGGCGCGCCCGCGCGCGTGAGGGTTCGGGCGGTCTGACCGGCGCCCCGGCTGCCGGGCCTTGCCCGTCAGCGGCCCGCCCGCCAGCCACGCCCGGAAGTTGCTTCCCCGGCATCGCGCCGCCTTTCCGTCGGTTGCAGGTTGCATTGGGCTTCATCTCGGTTAAGTGATGGGCGCATGCGTTTCCGGGCCGGCCATGAGTATTTCTGAGAACCTCGACACCTTGCGCAAGAACCGTTCCGCGGTTGAAACGGCGACTTATCTGGATCTTGCCTCGGGCACGGTGCTGTATTCCTCGACCGCGGTGCGGCAGCCGCAGGAGCGGCTGGACCGGCTTTGCGCCACGGCGAAGTCGCTCTTCGACGAGGCGATGGACGGGGCGGCGGAGGCGGTTTCGTTCGGGCCGACCGAGGCTCTGGTGTTCTGCCGTTCCGATGCGGCGCCGAGCGAGGCGGTGTGCCTGGTTTGCGCGCCGGATATCGATCTCGCCGAGATCCTGGGCGCGGCGCAGCGGGTTCTGACCGGGGCGGAGGGCTGAAATGCCGGGGGACGATCGCACCGCCCTGACCGAACGGCTGCGGCGGCTTGCCGCGGCGGGGGGCGACGGCGGCGCGCGGCGGATCCGGGCGGCGGATTCGGGTGCGCTCCTGGCGGCGATCCTGTTCGAGGCGGATACGGTGGTGATGCCGCGGCAGCTGCGGATCGCGGGTGCGGGGCCGGCGCTGGTCCTCGAAGTCGCGAGCCGGCGGGTCTTGCGGGCGCTCCCCGAGGGCGGCGCGGCGCTGGCGCCCGATCCGGGCGACGCGGCGTCGCTGGAGGGGTTGCGGGACATGCTGGCGGCGGCGCTTGGCGCTGCCGCGGAGGCGCAGGTGACGCATCTGCCGCTCTGGCGGGAGGTCGATCCGACCGAACCCGGCGTGTCGGTGGCGGCTCTGGCGGAGAGCTGGGGCCTGGCATTGACCGGCGGGCGGGACGGGAGCGAGGCGGAGGTGCTTGACCGGTTCCTCTCGGCGGCGGGCGCGGCGCTGCCGGCCTGGCTGATGCTTTCGGGCCAGGTGCGCGAGAGCCTGGGCGACGACGATCTCCTGGACGGGCTCGCCGCGCTGGGAGAAAGCCCGCTGGCGGCGGCGTTGATGGCGCGGCGCGGTGCCTGGCGGTTCGCGGCGGTGGGGCCCTATACCGAGGAGGCGCCGCATCGCGCGATCGGCGCGCTGGGAGAGCTGCTCTTCGTGATGGCGATCGCGCCGGGAAAGCTGGCCGAGGTCGCCGATCACTGGCGCCGGGCGCTGGCGTGACCGGCCGATGCCGGCGCGGCTGACCATCCCCGAGTTTCTGGCGGAAACCCGCGACTGGGCGCTGGCAATTCCTGAGGGCGAGCGCCGGGTTCTTGCCGTGGCAGGGGCGCCCGGCTCGGGCAAGTCCACGCTGGCCGAGCAGGTCGTCGCGGCGGTCGAGGCCGCGGCGCCGGGGCGCGCGGCGATCCTGCCGATGGACGGGTTTCACTACGATGACGAGGTGCTGGTGCCGCGCGGCTGGCGGCCGCGGAAGGGCGCGCCGCATACTTTCGACGTGGGCGGGTTCGCGGCGCTCCTGGCGCGCCTCCGGACGAATGCGGAGGAAGAGATCGCGGTGCCGCGCTTCGACCGGGATTTGGAGATCGCGCGGGGGGGCGCGCGGATCGTGCCGCGCGAGGTGCGGCTGATCGTAGCGGAGGGGAACTATCTCCTCCTCGACCGCGCGCCGTGGGCGGCGCTTCGGGCGAGGTTCGACCGGACCGCGTTTCTGGACGTGCCGATCGAGGAGCTGACCCGGCGGCTGACGGCGCGCTGGGCAGGCTACGGGCTGACGGGGGCGGCGCTCGTCGAGAAGATGGAGGGCAACGATTTGCCCAATGCAAGGACGGTCGTGGCCGAGAGCGCGGCGGCGGATTACCTGCTGTCCTGACCGCCGGGGCGGAAGCGATCAGGAAATGCGCGCGGCGCGGGAGGGCGCGGTCAGCGCCAGGGCCGGGAGCGCGTCGAAATGGTCGAAGGCGTGGTCATGGGCGATCGCGGCGACGGGGGATTTCCGGTAGCCTCGGGTAAAGAGCGCGAAGCGGATGTCGGCGGCCGCGGCCGTTTCCGCGTCGGTTTCGCTGTCGCCCACATAGAGCGCGTCTTCCGGGCGCGTGTCGCCGAGTGCGGCGCGCAGCGGCGCCGGGTCGGGTTTCTTCACCGCGAGCGTGTCGCCGCCGATCACCAGGTCGAACCGGTCCTGCCAGCCCATCGCGGCGAGGACGGCGCGGGCCGGGGCTTCGGGCTTGTTGGTGCAGACCGAGAGCGCGAGCCCGGCGGCGGCGAGGCGGTCGAGCGCTTCGGTCGCGCCGGGGAACGGGTGGGTCAGGCCGGTGGCGTCGTCGTAGAGCGCGAGGAAACGGGCGGTGAGCCGGCCGTGATCGACGGGCGCGAGGGCGGTGGCCTCGATCATCCGCGCGACGAGGACGGGGACGCCGTTGCCGATGAAGGTCCGGACCGTGGTCTCGGGGAGCGGCGGGAGGCCTTCTTCGACAAGCACCCGGTTCGCCACGCCGGCGATGTCGGGGAGCGTGTCGAGAAGCGTGCCGTCGAGGTCGAAGACGACGCGCCTCACGCGGCTTTCCACTTGATCGAGCAGCCCATGCAGGGGACCTGGTCGCGCGGGCCCCGGCCGGTTTCGGCGATGCGTTTCATGGCCTCGAAAAGCTCGCGTGGAGTGTTCGGCGGAGCCGGGCGGGGGCCCGAGGCGTCGAGGCGGCCGCGATACTGGAGGCCGAGCTCCGCGTCGAAGCCGAAGAAATCCGGGGTGCAGACGGCGCCCCAGGCGCGGGCGACCGACTGGTCTTCGTCATGGAGATAGGGGAAGGTGAACCCGGCCTCTCGGGCGAAGTCTCCCATCTTTTCAAAGCTGTCGGCCGGGTGCGTGGTGGCATCGTTGGCGCAGATCGCGGCGATGCCGATGCCGAGGCCCTGGAGTTCGCGGGCGTCGCGGGCGATGCGGTCGCGCACGGCGAGCACATAGGGGCAGTGGTTGCAGATGAACATCACGAGCGTGCCCCGGGGGCCGGCGATCTCGGAGAGCGCATAGGCTCTGCCGTCGGTCGCGGGCAGGCGGAAGGCGGGGGCCTGCCAGCCGAACTCGCAGACCGGGGGTGTTGCCGCCATTTCGTTTCCCTTTTTGCGTGAGTGCCCTATCATTTCCCGGCATACGGCGGATGGCAAGGAGGGGCTGCGCCCTGTCGCCCGCATGCGAGGGGAAGGGACATGCCGGAAACGATCGAGATTCATCCTGCCGGGGGTGCCGGGCACGGGCGTCTGGCGGAAATCGCCGGCGGGTGCTGCGACGACCCGTTCGGCGTTCTGGGCGAACACAAGATCGGCGGACGTCTGACGGTCACCGCCTTTGCGCCGGACGCCGCGCAGCTCTGGGCGCTTCGGGGCAGCAAGGCGCACGAGCTGAGGCCGGTCGAAGGCGTGGCCGGGGCGTTCAGTGGCCAAGTGCCGGGCAAAGGCGCCTACCGGCTGAAGGCCCGGTCGCAGGACGGGCATCAGTGGGAATACGAGGATCCGTACCGCTTCGGGCCGGTTCTGGGCGAGATGGACGAGTACCTCCTGGGCGAGGGTACGCATCGGCGGCTCTGGGAGGCGCTGGGGGCCCATGTGATGGAGCATGAGGGCGCCCATGGCACGCATTTCGCGGTCTGGGCGCCCAATGCGCGGCGCGTTTCGGTGGTGGGGCTGTTCAACCACTGGGACGGGCGGCGGCACCAGATGCGGCGGCGCGGCGGCACCGGGGTCTGGGAGATCTTCCTGCCGGGCGTGGGCGAGGGCGCGCCCTACAAGTACGAGATCGTCGGGGCCGACGGGACGGTGCAGCCGCTCAAGGCCGACCCGGTGGGCTTCGGCTCGGAGCATGCGCCGTCGAACGCGAGCGTGGTGCGGGATATCCGCGGCTATGGCTGGGATGACGGGGCCTGGATGGACGGCCGGGCGGCGCGGCAGGCGCGGACGGCGCCGATCTCGGTCTACGAGGTGCATCTGCCGTCCTGGCGGCGGCGGATGGGCGAGGGCGGGCGGCCGCTCTCGTACAAGGAGCTGGCCGACGAGCTCGTCGGCTATGCCACCGAGATGGGCTTCACCCATCTCGAGTTCCTGCCGGTGAGCGAATACCCGTTCGACGGGTCCTGGGGCTACCAGCCGGTGGGCCTCTTCGCGCCGACGATCCGGATGGGGCCGCCGCACGAGTTCCGCGATCTGGTGGACGCGGCGCATCAGGCGGGGCTCGGAGTGATTCTCGACTGGGTGCCGGGGCATTTCCCGACCGACGAGCACGGCCTCGGGCGCTTCGACGGCAGCTGCCTGTACGAGCACGAGGACCCGCGCAAGGGTTTCCATGTCGACTGGAACACGCTGATCTACAACTACGGGCGCCGCGAGGTGGAGAACTACCTTGTGTCCAACGCCTTGTATTGGCTGGAGGAATACCACGCCGACGGGCTGCGCGTGGATGCGGTCGCCTCGATGCTCTACCGCGACTATTCGCGCAAGCCGGGCGAGTGGCTCGCCAACAGGCATGGCGGCAATGAGAACCTGGAGGCGATCGCGTTCCTGAGGCGACTCAATGAACTGGTCTACGCCAACCACCCTGGTGCCTTCACCATTGCAGAGGAATCGACCGCCTGGCCGATGGTGTCGCGACCGACATCATGCGGTGGCCTGGGCTTCGGCTACAAGTGGAACATGGGCTGGATGAACGACACGCTCACCTTCATGCAGAAGGAGCCCGTCTACCGGAAGTACCACCACAACCAGATGACCTTCGGACTGCACTACGCGTTCAGCGAGAATTTCATCCTGCCGATCAGCCATGACGAGGTGGTGCACGGCAAGGGTTCGATGCTGAACAAGATGCCCGGCAACGACTGGGAGAAATTCGCCAATCTGCGCGCCTATTACGGGTTCATGTGGACCCATCCGGGCAAGAAGCTTTTGTTCATGGGCCAGGAATGGGGCCAGCGCGAGGAATGGCGCCATAGCGGGCAGCTCGACTGGGATGCGCTGGGCGACGCGCGGCACCGCGGCTTGCAGGCGCTGGTGCGGGATCTCAACCGGGTCTATCGCGAGACGCCGGCGCTCCATGTCCGCGACTGGAGTCCCGAAGGCTTTCAGTGGATCGATGGCGGCGACGCGGAGAATTCCACGCTGAGCTATATCCGCTGGGGCGAAGCGGGCGACCTGCCGGTGGCGGTGGTGTCGAATTTCACGCCGGTCGAGCGTCAGGGCTGGCGCGTCGGCCTGCCCGCGGCGGGGCAATGGACCGAGGTCCTGAACACCGATGCCGAGATCTATGGCGGCGGCAATCGCGGCAATATGGGCGGTGTCGTGGCGCAGGGGGACGGGTGGCACGGGCAGCCGGCCTCCGCGGAAATTGTGCTTCCGCCGCTGTCCACGGTCATATTACGATGTGAGCGCTAACATCCTGCGATCGGATCGCTGGCAATTTGAGGGAGGGATATATGGCAGTACCGGCAAGGAGGCTTTCGAGCCGCAGCATGGCGTTCGTTCTGGCGGGCGGGCGCGGCTCGCGGCTGAAGGAACTGACCGACCGGCGCGTGAAACCGGCCGTCTATTTCGGCGGCAAGACGCGGATCATCGATTTCGCGCTGTCGAACGCGCTGAATTCCGGTATCCGGCGGATGTCGATCGCCACGCAGTACAAGGCGCATTCGCTGATCCGGCACTGTCAGCGCGGCTGGAACTTCTTCCGGGCCGAGCGCAACGAATATCTCGACATCCTGCCTGCCTCGCAGCGGGTGGACGAGAACAAGTGGTATGTGGGCACCGCCGACGCGGTGACGCAGAACATCGACATCGTGGACAGCTACGATGTGGACTACATCCTGATCCTCGCGGGCGATCACATCTACAAGATGGATTACGAGGCGATGCTCCAGCAGCATGTCGAGGCTGGCGCGGACGTCACCGTGGGCTGCCTGACGGTGGATCGCATGGAGGCCACGGCCTTCGGCGTGATGGCGGTGGACGACAAGGGCACGATCACCTCCTTCCTGGAAAAGCCGAAGGATCCACCGGCGATGCCGGGCCATCCCGACAAGGCGCTGGCGTCGATGGGGATCTATGTCTTCAACTGGAAGCACCTGCGCGAACTGCTCCTCGCCGATGCGGCGAACAAGGATTCGAGCCACGATTTCGGCGGCGACATCATCCCGGACATCGTCAAGACCGGGAAGGCGGTGGCGCACAAGTTCGACGACAGTTGCGTGCGGCACCGGCCCGACGCGCCGTCCTACTGGCGTGACGTGGGGACGGTGGATGCGTTCTGGAAGGCGAATATCGACCTGACCGATTTCGACCCCGATCTCGACCTCTGGGACACGAATTGGCCGATCTGGACCTACTCGGAATCGACGCCGCCCGCGAAGTTCATCCATGACGAGAAGGACCGGCGCGGCTCGGCGGTGTCCTCGCTGGTGTCGGGGGGCTGCATCATCTCGGGCACCGAGATCCGCAACTGCCTCCTGTTCACGCAGGTGCACACGAATTCGTACTCGTCGCTCGATCATTGCGTGGTGCTGCCCTATGTGAACATCGCCCGGCACGCGAAGCTGAAGAACGCGGTGATCGACCGGGGCGTGCAGATTCCCGAGGGGCTCGTCGTCGGCGAGGACCCGGAGGAGGACGCGAAGTGGTTCCGCGTCTCCGAGGGCGGCGTAACGCTGGTGACGCAGGCGATGATCAACAAATGGGAAGCCGCGCGGTGAGAAAGGCGCTTTCGGTCACGTCGGAATGCGTGCCGCTGATCAAGACCGGCGGGCTTGCGGACGTGGCCGGAGCCCTGCCCGGGGCGCTGGCGCCTCTCGGCTGGGATCTGCGGACGCTCCTGCCGGGCTACCCCTCGATCCTGAAGGCCGTGGGCAAGGGCAAGGTCGTGATGGAGGATGCCGACCTCTTCGGCGGGCCGGGCAAGCTGCGCTCGGTCACGGCGGCGGGGCTGAAACTCTTCGTGCTCGAGGCGCCGCATCTCTACGACCGCGAGGGCGGGCCCTATCTGGACGCGACGGGCAAGGACTGGCCCGACAACCCGCGCCGCTTTGCCGCGCTGTCCTGGATGGCGGCGCGGATCGGCGCGGAAGGGGCCGGGACCTGGAAGCCCGAGGTGCTGCATTGCCACGACTGGCAGGCGGGGTTCGCGCCCTTGTATCTCTCGGAGATGGGCGAGGGGCGGCCGGGGACGATCATGACCGTTCACAACATGGCTTTCCACGGGCTGGCTCCGGCGGCGGAGCGGGCGACGCTGCGCCTGCCGGCGCGGCGGTTCGGCCAGGACGGTTATGAATTCTGGGGCAAGATCAGTGCGTTGAAGGCGGGGCTGGTGGCTGCGGACCGGCTGACCACGGTGAGCCCCTCCTATGCGCGCGAACTTCTGACGCCGGAATTCGGCATGGGGATGGACGGGCTCTTGCGGCAGCGGGCGCAGGACCTTTCGGGCATTCTGAACGGCATCGACACCGGGGCCTGGGACCCGGCGACCGACCCGGCCATCGCCAATTTCAGGAACCCGGCGGGCAAGAAGCGCGCCAAGGCGGTGCTCCGCCGCGAGTTCGGGCTGCCCGAGGCGGACGGGCCCCTGTGCATCGTGGTGTCGCGGCTCTCGGAGCAGAAGGGGCTCGACGTGTTGATCGAGGCCTTGCCGGCGCTCGTGGACCGGGGCGGGCAGCTGGCGCTTCTGGGCTCGGGCGACAAGGCGCTCGAGGCGGCGTTCCGCAAGGCGGCCGAGGCGCATCCCTTCGTTTCGGTGCAGTTCGGCTATGACGAGGCGCTGTCGCACCGGATGTTCGCGGGCGCCGACGCGGTCCTGGTGCCGTCCAGGTTCGAGCCCTGCGGGCTGACCCAGCTCTATGGGCTGCGCTATGGTGCGGTGCCGGTGGTGGCCCATACCGGCGGGCTGATCGACACGGTGATCCCGGCGAGCCCGATGGCGCTGCGGTCCGGCATCGCGACGGGGATCCAGTTCCACCCGGTCACGAGCCATGCCCTGGCGGGCGCGCTGATGGATGCGGTTTCGCTCTACAAAAGCCCGGGGATCTGGGCCATGCTGCAGAAGAACGGCATGAAGCAGGCGGTGGGTTGGGAGGCCTCGGCGCCGGATTATGCCGCGCTCTATGACGAGGTCGCACGGCCCTGATGCAACATCGCCTCTCCGTGACGTCCGGCGCGCCCGCGCCGCTCGGAGCCACGCCTGACGAGGCGGGCACGAATTTCGCGGTGTTCTCCGCCCATGCCACGCGGATGGTGCTCTGTCTTTTCGACCTTTCGGGGCGCGAGACGCGGATCGACCTGCCGGAGCGCGAGGGCGATATCTGGCACGGCCATATCGCTGGGGTGCGGCCCGGCCAGCTCTACGGCTTCCGGGCGCACGGGCCCTACAAGCCGGCGGAGGGCCACAGGTTCAACCCCAACAAGCTGTTGATGGACCCCTATGCACGGCGGCTGACCGGGCATCCCAGGTGGCACGACGCGCTGATGGGCTACCGGGTGGGGCACAAGGACAAGGATCTGAGCTTCGACAGCCGCGATTCGGCGCCTTACATGCCGCGCTCGGTGGTCGAGCACGTCTGGGTGCCGCCCGAGCCGCGGCGACCGGGCACGCGGCTGCGCGACACGGTGATCTACGAGGCCCATGTGAAGGGGCTGACGGCGCGCCACCCCGAGGTGCGCGCGCCGGGGAGTTTCGCGGCGCTGGCGGCCGATCCGATCCTCGATCACCTCACCCGGCTCGGGATCACCGCGATCGAGCTTTTGCCGGTGCAGGCCTTCATCAACGACCGGTTCCTGGTCGAGAAGGGGCTGACGAATTACTGGGGCTACCAGCCCTACGGCTTTTTCGCGCCCGATCCGCGCTATCTGTCGGGCAGCGACATCTTCGAGTTCCGCCGCATGGTGGACAGGTTCCACGGCGCCGGGATCGAGGTGCTTCTGGACGTTGTCTACAACCACACCGGCGAGGGCAACGAGATCGGGCCGACGCTGTCTTTCCGCGGGCTCGACAATGCCAGCTATTACCGGCTGGCCGAGGAGCCGCGGCTCTACATCAACGATACCGGCACCGGGAACACGTTGCGCTGCGACCATCCGGCGGTGTTGCGGATGATCATGGATTCGCTGCGTTACTGGGTCACGGTGATGGGGGTCGACGGGTTCCGTTTCGACCTCGCCGCGACGCTCGGGCGCCGCGACACCGGGTTCGAGCGCGATGCGCCCCTGTTCATGGCGATGCGGCAGGATCCGGTGCTGGCGGGGGTCAAGCTGATCGCCGAGCCCTGGGATATTGGCCCGGGGGGCTACCAGCTCGGCAATTTCTCGGCGCCGTTCCTGAGCTGGAACGACCGCTACCGCGACGACGTGCGGCAGTTCTGGCGCAAGGACAAGGGCATGGCGCCGAAGCTCGCGACGCGGATCGCGGGCTCGGCCGATTTCTTCGACCATTCCGGGCGGCCGGCGACCTCCTCGGTCAATTTCCTGACCGCCCATGATGGCTTCACGCTGGAGGACACGGTCTCCTATCTCGAGAAGCACAACGAGGCCAATGGCGAGGACGGCCGCGACGGCCATGGCGAGAATTTCTCGGACAATTTCGGGATCGAGGGGCCGACGCTCGACAAGCGCACGCTGGCGGCCCGGGCCCGGCGCAAGCGCAACATGATGGCGACGCTGCTCCTGAGCCAGGGCACGCCGATGATCCTTGCCGGCGATGAGCTGGGCCACAGCCAGGGCGGCAACAACAACGCCTATGCGCAGGACAACGAGACAACTTGGATCGACTGGCACACCGCCGATGTGGGCTTCCTGCGGTTCACGCGGCAGATGATCGCGTTCCGGAAGGCGCATCCGATCCTTCGGCAGAAGCTGTTCCTGCATTCGCGCGAGCGGGTGATCGACGGGCTGGAGGACTTGTTCTGGTCGCGGGCCGACGGGGCGCCAATGCAGTCTGAGGACTGGACGGACCCGGAGCTTGCGCTGGTCTGCGTCGAGATGCGGACGGCGAGCGGGACGCCGCATTACGCGGCGCTGGAATACGCGGTTTTCGCGGTGTTCAATGCCGGTCCGGCGGCCGAGGTGGTGCTGCCCGAGACGCCGCCGGGGCAGGTCTGGTCGCAGCAGATCGACACGGCCGAGCCCGATATCCATGCCGGCCGGATCGAGGGCCGGTCGGTGACAATCGCCGCCGACAGCGTCGCGGTGATGGTGCTGGAGCCGAAATAGACCGAGGGGGGAGACGCCAGTGGAACGTATGACCGTTCAGACCCAGCCGATCGAGGGGCAGAAGCCCGGCACGTCGGGGCTCCGCAAGAAGACCCATGTCTTCATGGGCCCGCATTATCTGGAGAATTTCGTCCAGGCGATCTGGGAGGGCATCGGCGGCGCGGCAGGCAAGACCTTTGTTCTGGGCGGCGACGGGCGGTATTTCAACGACCGCGCGGCGCAGGTGATCCTGCGGATGGCGGCGGCAGCGGGCGCCAAGAAGATGATCGTCGGGCAGGGCGCGCTTCTTTCCACGCCGGCCGCCTCGCACATGATCCGCAAGCGCGGGACCGATGGCGGGATCGTCATGTCGGCCTCGCACAATCCGGGCGGGCCGGAGGAGGATTTCGGCATCAAGTTCAACATGCCGAATGGCGGGCCGGCACCGGAGGAGGTGACGAACCGGATCTTCGCGGCGACGAAGACGGTGGCGTCCTACGACATCGTCGAGGCGCAGGACGTGGACCTGTCCACGGTCGGTGTGACGCATCTGGGCGACATGGAAGTCGAGGTCGTCGATCCGGTCGCGGACTATGCCGCGCTGATGGAGGAGCTGTTCGATTTCGACGCGATACGGGGGCTTCTTGCGGGCGGGTTCCGGATCGCCTTCGACGCGATGCATGCGGTGACAGGGCCTTATGCGACGGAGATCCTGGAGAAGCGGCTCGGCGCCGCGCCGGGGAGCGTGCGGAACGCGGTGCCCTCGCCCGATTTCGGCGGCGGGCATCCGGACCCGAACCCGATCTGGGCGAAGGATCTGGTGGATCTGGTGATGGGGGCCGACGCGCCCGATTTCGCAGCCGCGTCGGATGGCGATGGCGACCGCAACATGATCCTCGGCAAGGGCGTCTACGTGACGCCCTCGGATTCGCTCGCGGTGCTGGCGGCGAATGCGCATCTGGCGCCGGGCTATGCGAAGGGGCTCGCCGGGGTAGCGCGGTCGATGCCGACGAGCCGCGCGCTCGACCGGGTGGCGGCGGCGAAGGGGCTCGACGTCTATGAGACGCCGACCGGGTGGAAGTTCTTCGGGAACCTGCTCGATGCCGGGCGGATCACGCTCTGCGGCGAGGAAAGCGCGGGAACCGGGTCGGATCATGTGCGCGAGAAGGACGGGCTCTGGGCGGTGCTCCTGTGGCTGAACGTGCTGGCGGTGCGGCGCGAAAGCGTGGCCGAGATCATGGCGGCGCATTGGGCCGAGTTCGGCCGGAACTACTATTCGCGGCACGATTACGAAGGCGTCGATGCGGCGAAGGCCGAGAAGATGATGGACACGCTGCGCGCGGCGGCGGGCGACCTGAAATTCCACGTGGTGGGCGGGCGCAAGATCGCGAAGGCCGACGATTTCGCCTATGACGACCCGGTGGACGGGTCGCGCTCGGAGCATCAGGGCATGCGGATCGTCTTCGAGGACGGGGCGCGGATCGTCTTCCGGCTCTCGGGCACCGGGACCGTGGGCGCGACGCTGCGGGTCTATCTCGAGGACGTGGAGACCGATCCGGCGAAGATGGGGCGCGACGCGCAGGAGGCCTTGGCGCCGATGATCGCGGCTGCGGAGGAGATCGCGGGGATCCGCGCCCATACCGGCCGCGACGCGCCGGATGTGAAGACCTGAGGCCGCCGGACCATTGGCGGGTTTGCGCCGACGGGGTTTTTCCGACATGAAGCTGGGATGACACCGCAAGACACCGTCCCGCCGAGGCTCCGCGCGCTCTGCGTGCATCTCCTGACCGCCTCCGGGGCCGTCTTCGCGATGCTCGCCATGCTGGCGGCCGCCGATCACCGCTGGAGCTTGATGTTCCTCTGGCTCGTCGTGGCCTTCTTCGTCGACGGAATCGACGGGCCGCTCGCGCGTCACTACGAGGTGGGAAGGAATGCGCCGCGCTATGACGGTGTGCTTCTCGACCTGATCATCGACTACCTGACCTATGTGTTCATCCCGGCCTTCGCGCTGTTCGCTTCGGGGCTCCTGCCCGGCTGGACCGGCTGGTGCGCGATCATCGTCATCACCTATGCGAGCGCGATGTATTTCGCCGACACGCGGATGAAGACGAAGGATTATTCGTTCCACGGTTTTCCGGGCTGCTGGAACATGGTGGTGCTGGTCCTGTTCGCGCTCGAGCCGAATTTCTGGATCAGCCTCCTGATCGTCATCGTGCTGGCGGCGGCGATGTTCCTGCCGGTGAAATTCGTGCATCCGGTGCGCACCGCACGCTGGCGCGGACTGACGCTGCCGATGGCGCTGGCCTGGACCTTCTTCGCGGGCTGGGCGGCCTGGGTCGATTTCGATTCCCAGAGCTGGGCGCATTGGGGGCTGGTGGTGACGAGCCTCTACCTCACGCTCGCGGGCGCGGTGCAGCAGGCGATCTATCGCGAGACGATCTGAGGGCGCACCAAAATCCCTTGAAACAAGGGATTTGCAAAAGTCTTGAACACGACTTTTGGCCCGCACCTGCCCGATATCCCGCCTCAGGCGAAGACCGTCCGTTCGAGCACCCACCAGATGCCCACCAGCGCGATGACGATGGAGATCGGGTCGGCGACGTGCCGCTTGTACCAGGGTTTCCGCCCGACCCAGGAGCCGACGAGGAGGAAGGCCGCGGCGATCACCGAGAGCTGGCCGAGTTCGACGCCGATATTGAAGCCGATCAGCTTGGCGACGAAATGGCTGTGGCCGAGGCCGAAATCGGTGAGCACCGAGGCGAAGCCGAGCCCGTGCAGGAGGCCGAAGCAGAACACCACCACCGGCCGCCAGGGCTGCATGCCTCTGGAGAGCACGTTCTCGATACCGACATAGGCGATCGAGGCGGCGATCAGGGGTTCGACCACGGAGGGCGGGATTCGCACGATGTCGAGCGCGCCGAGCGCCAGGGTGACGGTATGGGCGGCGGTGAAGGCGGTGACCTGGGTCAGGAGCGGGCGGAGTCGCAGCGCGAGGAAGAACAGGCCGAGGACGAAGAGGATGTGGTCGAGCCCCTTCGGGACAATGTGATCGAAGCCCACGGCGACATAGGAGAGGAAGGCGTGGAGCCCGGTCTCGACGCTGGGGCCGCGGCGCGGGATCGGATCGCTGAGCGTGCCGTCGGGAAGGAAGGCGGCGTAGCCGTTCTCGACCCCCATCTGGCGGACGATGAGCCCGCCGAGGCTCGCGTTCCAGCCGAAGGCGACGGGGGTGTCGCCCGGCGGCAGCGCAGCGGAGATGCGCAGGGTCGAGATCCGGAGAAGGTCGGTGTCGCCCACTTCCGGGATGTCGAGCCCGTCGAGGTCGGGCACCAGCGTGGCGCCGCCGGCGCGGAGCGTGAGGCGTGGGGCGAATTCGGGCCAGGCCTCTCGGAAGAGCCGTTCCAGCGTGTCGGGCGGGAGCGCGCGCAGGGCGTCGTATTCGCCCGCCGTGGCGGCCTCGTTGGTGTCTTCGAGCCCGGCGAGGTCGATCCCGGCAAGCGGCGCCTCGAGCGCCATCTCGATGGAGATCCGCACCCGGTCGCCTTCGATCACCAGGTCGGCCACCGCGGGCTGCACTTCGTGCGCGCACGCAGGCAGGGCACAGGAAATCGCGATCAGGAGCGCCGCAACCCAGCTTGACAGGCGCCGCAACCGCCCTCCTTCTTGCCCCATGCGCCTTGCCCTCCTCTCCCTCGTCGCCAGTCTCGCCCTGGTCTTGCCCGCCGCGGGGCACGAATTCTGGATCGACCCTCTGTCATATTCCGTCGCGCCGGGCGAGCCCATCGTCGCCGATCTCCGGGTCGGGCAGGGCTACAAGGGCAATGCGCAATCCTATTCCACGACGACGTTCCGCCGCTTCGAGATCGCGCAGGGCGCGGCGCTCGCGCCGGTGACGGGGATCCTGGGCGACCGGCCGGCGCTTTACCAGGCGGCGCCGGGGGAGGGATTGGCGGTGGTGCTGCATGTCACCAAGAACCTGCGGCTCACCTATTCCGATCCGCAGAAGTTCCGCGATTTCGTGACCCACAAGGGCGCCGCCTGGGCGCTCGACCGCCACAAGGCGCGGGGCCTTCCCGAGGACGGGTTTTCCGAGGCCTATTCGCGCCATGCCAAGGCGCTCGTGGCGGTGGGGGATGGCGCGGGCGCGGACCGGGAATACGGGCTCCTGACCGAAATCACCGCGCTGGCGAATCCCTATTCCGACGATCTCCCGGACGGGCTGCCGGTGCGGGTGACCTATGAGGGTGCGCCGCGCGCAGGCGCCCAGGTGGAGGTGTTCGAAAAGGCGGAGGGTGGCGGCGTGGAGGTGTTCACCGTCACGGCCGACGAAGACGGGCGCGCGGTGATCCCGGTGCGGCCGGGGTGCCGCTACATGCTGGATTCGGTGGTTCTCCGCGAGCCCTCCGAGGCCCTTGCGGAAAAGACCGGTGTCGTCTGGGAGAGCCTCTGGGCGAACCTGACCTTCGAGGTCCCGGCCCGCTGAGGGGTCAGTCTTCTTCCGGTTCGCTGTCGATCAGCCAGCCACCGGGACCGGCGATGGAATCGGGGAGCGTGAGGAGCATCACCTCGCGCAGGACAAGGCATGTGATGGCACTCATGACGATGTTGTCGAACGACACGCTAAGCAACCAATCCATCCGTACTCTCTCCTTGAACCACGGACAGAAGACACGCCGTCCAAGGCGGCAGAAGGGCACCAGGTGTGATTTCCCGTGACCATTTTGAGTCACTTTGCACGGCTTTCTTGGTAAACATCACCTGAACCCCTCCGCTGTTTCCGCGCAGGGAACGACCTGTCGCGTGCAGGGCTGAGGGCCGGGAATTGTTGCCGTGACGCGGCGCAAATCAGGGCGTCCGGACGGGACCGTTTCCGGGGTCAGGCGAAAGGGTCGTCGGGATAGCCGACGCCCGCCAGAAACAGCCCGTCGGGCGGCGCCACCGGGCCGCAGGCCGCGCGGTCGGTGGCCTGGAGCGCGGCGGCAACGTCGCCGGCGGTCCAGCGCCCGGCGCCGACCCGTTCCAGCGTGCCGACGAAGCTCCGCACCTGGTTGTGGAGGAAGCTACGCGCACGCACGTCGAAGAGGTATTCGGTGCCGCCGGGATAGGCTTGTTCGGTGACGTCGAGCCGGTCGAGCGTCTTCACCGGGCTGTCCGACTGGCACTGGACCGAGCGGAAGGTGGTGAAGTCGTGCCGCCCCACCAGCACCTGCGCCGCGTCGTGCATGGCGGCGGCGTCGAGCGGGTGCGGCACCCGCCAGCGTCGGCCGGCATCGTGGGTAAGCGGCGCCCGGCGCGAGACGAGGCGGAAAAGGTAGCGCCGCTCCCGGGCCGAGAACCGCGCGTGCCAGTCCTCCGCCACCTCGGCCACCGCGACCACCGCGACGGGCTGCGGCTTCAGGTGGTAGTTCAGCGCTTCCGCGAGGCGGAACGGATCCCA
>JBNKWI010000015.1:0-51252 GCA_050299695.1 Paracoccaceae bacterium | reverse complement strand
AATCCTGCATGAAGGCGAAGGGGGTGCCGTTGCACTCGACGATCCACCGGCGGGTGCGCGGCGAGGTCAGATCCGTCTCGGAATAGGGATCGTCCGAATCCCACCATTCCCGCACATGCGGACGGGCTCGCCAGTCGGCGAGCAGCGCGAGGTCGCCCCATGTCGCTCAGCGAAACCTGTAGAGCTCTTCGGACATGCTCGGACATTGCCAGATCGCTGCGGCGCAGGGAACTAGGCCAGCCGCCCCCAGAGGTCGTACTCGCCCGCCTCGTCCACCTCGACCGTCACGATATCGCCGGGCGCGAGCCCCTCGAAGCCTTCGTCGATGAAGAGGTTGCCGTCGATCTCCGGCGCGTCCGCCATGGTGCGGCAGGTCGCCGCCTCGCCGTCCACTTCGTCGACGATCACCGGAAGACGCTGCCCCACCTTCGCCGCCAGCTTCGCCTCGGAAATCGCCTGCGCCTTTTCCATGAAGCGGTGCCAGCGCTCGTCCTTGACCTCGTCGGGCAGGTGGTCTGGCAGCTCGTTCGACCGCGCCCCCGCGACGTTCTCGTAGCGGAAGCACCCGACCCGGTCGAGCTGCGCTTCGTCGAGCCAGTCGAGCAGCACCTGGAACTCCGCCTCGGTCTCGCCGGGATAGCCGACGATGAAAGTGGAGCGCAGCGCGATTTCCGGGCAGACGCTCCGCCATTCGGCGATCCGCTCCAGCGTCTTCTCCGCCGCCGCCGGCCGCGCCATCCGCCGCAGCACGCCCGGATCGGCATGCTGGAACGGGATGTCGAGATAGGGCAGCACCCGCCCTTCGGCCATCAGGGGGATCAGTTCCGAGACATGGGGGTAGGGGTAGATGTAGTGGAGCCGAACCCAGGCCCCCAGCCCGCCCAGATCGCGCGCCAGATCGGTGATATGCGCCCGGTGCCCGTTCGCATCTGCATGGCGGATATCGACTCCATAGGCCGAACTGTCCTGCGAGATCACCAGAAGTTCGCGGACACCGGCCGCCACCAGCCGCTCCGCCTCGCGCAGGACCGCATGCGCGGGCCGCGATTGCAGCTTCCCGCGCATGTCGGGGATGATGCAGAACCGGCACTTGTGATTGCAGCCCTCGGAGATCTTCAGATAGCTGTAATGGCGCGGCGTCAGCGTCACGCCCGAGGCCGGCAGCAGGTCCACGAACGGATCCGGCGCGGGCGGCACCGCGTTATGCACCGCGTCCAGCACCGCCTCGTATTGATGCGGTCCGGTCACCGCCAGCACCTTCGGGTGCGCGCCGGTGATGTAGTCGGGCTCGGCGCCGAGGCATCCCGTCACGATCACCCGGCCGTTTTCCTTCAGCGCCTCGCCGATCGCCTCCAGGCTCTCCGCCTTCGCGCTGTCGAGAAAGCCGCAGGTATTCACGATCACCGCCTCGGCGCCGGCATAGTCCGGGCTGATCGCATAACCCTCGGCGCGCAGCCGGGTCAGGATCCGCTCGCTGTCCACCAGCGCCTTGGGGCACCCGAGCGAGACCATGCCGATGGTCGGCTGCCCCTCGCGGCGGGCATCGGGCACGCGGGCGCGGGCAAGGTCGGGGCGGAGATCGGGCGGGTTCTGCATGGCGAGCGCTCATATCCCGTCGCCCGGACGAAGGACAGCCCGGATTTCTTCCGTCCGGGCCGGTTTCATGCTATCCTGCCCGCATTGAACCGGTGCATTTCCGCGACCCGAATTTCAGATCCGATTGGCCCCGAGGCTCCGATGCCCGATCCCGAACCCCAGCCCGCCGAAGCACCGCAAAGCGTGGAAACCCGGCTCGCGGTGCTCGAGGAACGGACCGCGCCGAAGCCGAAATCGCCCATCGACCATCTGAAGGAATGGGGCGGTGTGGCAACCCTCGTCGTCGCGCTGCTCTATACCTTTCCGCTCGGCGTCTGGGACCGCTTCATCCTGACGCCCAAGGCCCGCGTGGCGGCCGAACGCGCCGCGCTGCGGGAAACCGCGCTCGCGCTCGCCGATATCGACGCCGATTACGCGGTGCGCTTCGACGGGCTCAAATCGCAGGAAACCCGCACCTTCTATTCCCGCGCCGTGTCGAGCAAGAAATACACGATCTTCACCAAGAACGCCGACGCCATCGAACGTTATGCGCCGACGCTCGAAGCCGCCGAGATCGTGCTCTTCGCCTACACGGCGGGCCAGGCAGGGCGGATCGAACTCGCCGAGCGGCTGTTCGACGCCGCGCTCGTCAAGGCAGAGGCCGATGCCGACGTGACCCTGGTCTCCGACATCTTCCGGCTCAAGGGGGCGCTGGCCACCGCCGACCCGAACGGCATCGACCTCGACCGGGTGCGCGCGAACTATTCGCAGGCGGTCGATACGCTGAAGCTGATCGGTACCGAGGGGGCGGGGCTGCAATCGTCGAACAGCTATTTCGAATGGGCGCTCTTCGAGATGCATTTCGGCGACTGGGGCTGCGGCGAGGCGCTGCGCGACAAGGCGCTCGGCAAGATCTCCGGCATTCAGCTCGTGAGCCCGGAGACCGAGGCCTACCGCGCGCAATACCAGCAGCAGTTCATGATCGCCCGGCAGCGCCCCGGCCAGCCCGCCGACGGCTGCCCCAAGGACATCGCCGCGCGGCTCGACTAGCTCCGCCGGTGGATTTCCGCTCATCCCGCCCGGCCGTTCGTCGCGGGAGCTTGCCCGAAGCCCCCGCTCTGCGCTTTGATCCGCCGCACAAAAACGAGAGGACAGCGAAGTCATGGCGGCGTGGCGTGGATTTTTCGCGGCAATCCTCCTCGCCGTTGCGCTCTCGGGCTGCGGCGGCCCCGAAGAACCGGCAACCCGCGCGATGCCGCTCTATCCGAACGAGACGCCGGCGCTGAGGCAGCTCATCAACACCTATGCCGACCGGAACGAGGTGCCGCGCCTTCTTGTCCATAAGGTGATCCAGCGTGAAAGCGACTACCGCCCGGGCGCGCGGAACGGGCCCTATTACGGGCTGATGCAAATCCTGCCCGCCACCGCCCGCGGCATGGGCTTCGAGGGCCGCGACCACGAGCTGCTCGACGCCGAGACCAACCTGCGCTGGGCGGTGAAGTACCTGCGTGGCGCCTGGATGGTGTCGGACGGCGACATGGATGCGGCCGTGATGTGGTACGCGAAGGGCTATTACTACGAGGCCCGCGACCGCTGTCTCCTGGTCGAAACCGGCCTGCGCGCCCGCGAAGTGGCGCGCCACTGCCGCTGATCCGGCCCTGGCGCAAGAAATCGTGAGTCCCCGCGCGGAGAAAATCTGCTAGTCTGGTCAAGGAACTGGCCGCATCCGGCCGTCTTGCCCGCGCGGCCGCAAGCCATCTTGCAGCTGGAGGGTCTTTGCATGACGAAAACCATAGGAAACCCGCTATCCTGGGCGGCGCACGCGCTCGGCGATGCGGCCTCGCATGTGGGCACCAGCGTCGAGCATCTGGGCGACGACCACAGCCGGATCGGCGTGGAGGACATCGAGATCAACCGGCTCCGCAACGACGATCTGCGCGATGCGCTGGCGCTTGGCATGGAGGATCTCGGCGCGAGCCGCACCGACGCGATCTTCATCGTGCTGATCTACCCGGTGATCGGGGTCACGCTGGTCGCCATGGGCTTTCACATGAGCCTCCTGCCGCTCCTCTTCCCGCTCGCCGCCGGTTTCGCGCTCCTCGGCCCGCTCGCGGCGGTGGGGCTCTACGAGATCTCGCGGCGCCGCGAAAAGGGTGAACCGGCCGGCTGGGGCACTGCGCTTTCGGTGATCGCCGCGCCCAGCTTCGGCGCGGTGGTGCTCCTGGGGCTCTACCTCCTCGCGATTTTCCTCGTCTGGATGATGGTGGCGTTTCTCGTCTTCAACCTCACCCTCGGGCCGACGCCGCCCGCCTCGATCGGTGCCTTCGCGGCGGAGGTCTTCGGCACCGGCGCCGGCTGGGCGATGATCGTCCTCGGCTGCGCCTCCGGCTTCGTCTTCGCGCTCGCGGTGCTGGCGATCTCGGTGGTGTCCTTCCCGCTCATCATCGACCGCGACGTGGGCGTGCCCACCGCGGTGGTCACCTCGGTCCGGCTGACGCGCGAGAATCCCAAAGTCGTGCTGACCTGGGGCCTGATCGTCGCCGCCGCCCTGGTGATCGGCTCGATCCCTGCCTTCGCGGGCCTGATCCTGGTGATCCCGCTCCTCGGCCACGCCACCTGGCATCTCTACCGCCGCGCGGTGACGATCCGCCGCTGATTCCCCGCCCGGTTAGCGGCGAAGCCGCCGGGCGAGCGCCTGCCCGTCCCGGCGGGCTGGCGCTCTGGCGACGTTTGCGCGGACCTTGGCGGTCGGAGGCGGGTGGCACTATAAAGTGCTCCGCTCAGCCGTTGGTGCGCCATCCCACGGGCAGGCGCTCGCCCGGCTTCGAGCTTCGTGGCCGGTCGGTCCAACCGGACCCGGAGTCGCCCTACCGCAGCGACCGCCCCTTGACGATCGCATCCGGCCCGAACCGTTCACGGATCGCGTCCGTCGCGCGTTCGGCCCGCGCGCGGGTGCCCGAGCCCGGGTCCAGGAGATCGCCGAACTCCGCCGCGCCACTCTCAGTCACGATTTCCGAGACCCCCACGCCGATCAGCCGGAACGGGCCCTTGTCCGCCGCGCCATCGAACAGCCCCCGCGCCGTCCGGTAGATCCGGTCGGCGATCTGCGTGGGCGCCGAGAGGCTTACGCGCCGGGTCAGGATCGCGTGGTCGGAGCGCTTCAGCTTCACCGTGACGACGCGGCCGGCGCGGTCCCTGGCCTTCAGCCGGTCGGCCACCTTCTCCGACAGCCGCCAGAGATGCCCGTCGAGGATGTCCGGATCCGCCGTGTCCTCGTTGAAGGTCGTCTCGTTCGAGACGGACTTCACCGGGGCATCCCGTGAGACCCGGCGGGCATCCTCGCCCCGCGCCAGGTGCCAGAGCCGCTCACCCATGGACCCGAACCGCGCATGGAGATCGCGCCGCTCCCAGCGCAGGAGGTCGGCGAAGGTGCGGATCCCCGCCTTGTCGAGCGTGGCGCGGGCAGCGTGTCCCACGCCCCAGATCAGGCTCACCGGCCGATCCCGCAGAAACGCCGCCGTCTCCGCCTTGCCGATCACCGAGAATCCGCGCGGCTTGTCGAGATCCGACGCCACCTTGGCCAGGAACTTGTTGTGCGAAAGCCCGATCGAGCCGGAAATTCCCAGCTCCGCCTCCATCCGTCGGACCAGCCGTGCCAGCGTGACCGCCGGCGGCGCATGGTGCAGCTTCTCCGTCCCCGTGAGGTCGAGAAACGCCTCGTCGAGCGACAGGGGCTCGATGGCGGGCGTTAAGGCCTCCATCATCGCCCGGACCGCGCGCGAGGTTTCGGCATAGAGATCCATCCGGGGTTTCAGCACCACCGCTTCGGGGCAGAGCTGAAGCGCCTTGAACATCGGCATCGCCGAGCGCACCCCTCTGATCCGCGCGATATAGCAGGCCGTCGACACGACGCCCCGCTTGCCGCCACCGATGATGACGGGCTTGTCGCGCAGCTCCGGATTCTCCCGCTTTTCGACCGACGCATAGAAGGCGTCGCAATCCATATGCGCGATGGAGAGCCCGAAGAGCTCCTCATGCGCGACCACGCGCGGCGACCGGCAAGCGGGGCAGCGGGACCCTTCCTCGAACGATGTCAGACAGGCGCGGCACAGGGCAGGCATGGGCGGGAGATTACCACGAGTGATATACCTACGAACACCTTCAGCATGTTGGGTGGGAGCATTCGGCAAGATGAGGTAGAGTTTCTACCTACCATCCTACCTGGGTCAATCGTGATGTCGATGTTTGATCATGAATGGATTGAGGAGTACGGGTTCGAGGATATTCCTCTCAACCGCGACGTCTACCTTATGGAGGAGCGCTGGTTACATTCCTATGAGAAAGCGATGGTGGCATTTCTCCGTGGAAAGTTGGACGACTTCAATGTCGGTGAGGTTGCTTTTGCAGCTGCAAGAGGGTTGGCAGGCGAAGCGATGCAAATGTCTTGGTATCCGAACATCGCTGACCGTTTTCACGAAGTTCGCGTTCATTTGCCGCGCTCTGCTTTCGTTGCGGCAGTAGGCTGCTCGCGGATCGACGAGAAGCCACGCGTCTTTGTGAGGAATGAATGGATGCGAGACCTCTATGAGAGCAGCTATTCTATTTTCGCAATGGTTGACGCAATTGGCGTAAAGGATGTCATGTTTCGAGGGCAGCTTTCCAGCGAGAAGCTCCGCACGCTTCAATCGGGTATCGACGGAATTGCCGATACGAATCCAGATATTGCCTTCATTTCGTTTGCCGACAGCCTGCTACTAAAGTTGAACTGGCATGCCGATTCGAGCGCTAATTGCGCGTCACGGTACGATCCGGAACGATTGTTGAATGTAATAGAAGATGTGCAGCGCCTATTTTGCGAAGTTCTCGGACTCGACATCTACGTGGTTTTGGCCCAAGGAAGTAACGAATACGGGGCACTCCTTCATCGCTCGAACGGTGGCAACCACGTTTCGCTCAATAGCCTTGGACTGCCGTTTGCGCAGATCCTTGCGATTGACAATGCCGCGCGATCAGCGATCAGAAGCGGTTCTCACGATCCGGCAGAAGTTTACATGGATGAAAGTTTCTTCAATTCTCTACGGATGCGCTTTGGGTTTCCCAAGGCGTCCTACCCGCGAAGTGTATACTCCACATCGTTGAGCTCCGGAACAGCCAGATATGTGAGGACTTCAAGGAAGACTCTGATCGACAACCTCTTTCGCGGCTGACACTTCCGTGTCACTCGGCAGAGGGCTGATCAACTGGGCAAACGTCTCGCAAGGTGAGCTTCCGAGCGCGTAGGTCACGGTTCTTTTTCTTGGGGCTCGAGTTCTGAGCAAAGAGCGCATCCCCGGGATTGCCGCTTAGGAGAATCGCCTCCGGGTGCTATGCTCGCCCCGTACCCCGGTTTCCGTGCGCATTCATTCGCCGCCTCGGCGGCAATCCCGCCCGAAAGGCGCCCCGCGTGGTCCGGCCGCGCAACCGGGGCATCGACAGCAAGGAGGACCCGTCATGACAACCAAGGAGCTCCGGAAGCCCGCGGCAGAGGCCGGCCCGCCGGCCGCGAACCGGAAGGAGGCGGATCTCGCGACGCTCCGGGCGCTCGGTTTCGGCAATCTCACCGATGCCGGGGCCGTCTGGATCGAGTCGCTCGGCCTCCTGGGCAGCGAGGTCGTCTCCTTCGTCGCCGAGCGCATCAAGGAAGACATCCGCACCCAGCACGAGATCCTGCACTGCACCGACCCGGCCGCGCTGAACGAGATCCACGCCCGCTTCCTCAGGACCGCGATGGACCAGTACACCGCCGAGACCGGCAAGCTCGCCGAGATGTGCCAGGAGATGTTCCGCCGGCAGGTCGAGCGGGCGCATTGAACCGGCGCAGGCCTTCCCCTTTGCGGTGTGGCTCGGCAACAGCCGGGCGGCGACGGTCCGGCCGGGGCTTGCGGCCTGAGGGCCCCCGCTTCTAGATCCGCTGCGGGGGACACCAAGGAGTCGGTCCGCACATGGAAATTCTTGCGATCATCGGCGGCGGCGGCCTGACGCTGCTGCTTCTCGCCGGGTTCATCATCCTCTGCATCATGAAGGGCGTGCGGATCGTGCCGCAGTCCGAGAAGTTCGTGGTCGAGAGGTTCGGGCGGCTCCGGTCGGTGCTGGGGCCGGGGATCAACTTCATCGTGCCGTTCCTCGACCGGGTGGCGCACAAGATCTCGATCCTCGAGCGGCAGCTGCCGACCCACAGTCAGGACGCGATCACCTCGGACAACGTTCTGGTGCAGGTCGAGACCAGCGTGTTCTACCGGATCCTCGAACCCGAGAAGACGGTCTACCGGATCCGCGACGTGGACGGCGCGATCACCACGACCGTCACCGGCATCGTGCGCGCCGAGATCGGCAAGATGGAACTCGACGAGGTGCAGTCGAACCGCTCGGCGCTGATCCAGCAGATCAAGGATCACGTGGCGGAGGCGGTTGACGATTGGGGGATCGAGGTGACCCGCGCCGAGATCCTCGACGTCAATCTCGACCAGGCGACGCGCGAGGCGATGCTGCAGCAGCTCAACGCCGAGCGTGAGCGGCGGGCGGCGGTGACCCGGGCCGAGGGCCAGAAGCGGGCGATCGAGCTGAACGCGGATGCGGAATTGTACGCCGCCGAGCAGGTGGCCAAGGCGCGGCGGATCCAGGCGGACGCCGAGGCCTATGCCACGGGTGTCGTCGCGCAGGCGATCAAGGAGAACGGCCTCGAGGCGGCGCAATACCAGGTTGCGCTGAAGCAGGTCGAGGCGCTTGCGGTGCTCGGCAAGGGCGAAGGCAAGCAAACCGTGGTGGTGCCGGCGCAGGCGCTCGAGGCTTTCGGGGACGCGTTCCGGATGCTGCGGGGGCGGTCGTGATCTGGACCGAATGGTGGATC
Organism: Paracoccaceae bacterium; assembly: GCA_050299695.1. Lineage (GTDB taxonomy): Bacteria > Pseudomonadota > Alphaproteobacteria > Rhodobacterales > Rhodobacteraceae > Ovoidimarina. Next base: position 42,791 of record JBNKWI010000015.1, on the reverse strand, counting down.
TGGGTCGCCGGCGCGCTGGCGCTGGCGGTCCTGGAGGTGCTGGTCTCGGGCTGGATCTTCCTCGGTTTCGCCATTGGAGCCGCGCTGGTCGGGCTGATCCTTGCGCTGGGCGGGATCGGTCTCCTGGGCAGTTCGCTGCCCCTGACGCTCGTGGTCTTCGCGGTGCTGTCGCTCGCGGCCTGGCTGGTGCTGCACCGGGCCATGGGTGTCCGCACTGGCCAGGTGAAGGTCTGGGACAAGGACATCAACGACGACTGAGACCGCTGGACGCGGCCGGGCGCGGCCTTCACCACGGGTTCGGCTTGGCGCGCGCTGTGGTAACTCGGGTCCATGCGTTAACGCACCGACGCGATGCCGACGGAGTGCCGACGCGACACAGATCCCGGTTTTCGCCGCCGGAGCCCCGTAAAGACTGGGAAGCAAGGCTTCCGGCCCGGCGTACGGTCCGGTCACGTCCGGTGCGTGACAGGCTACTCGCCCGCGAGCCGGGCTTCCGGGTTGAAGCGGGTTTCCTCGGTGATCGTGAACTGTCCGCGCTTCAGCTTCTGGATCTTGCCCTGGCGCAGGAGCTGCCCGAACGACCGCAGCCCGGCTTCGCGGCTGAACTCCTCGCCGGTATCGAGATGCGAGATCCGCCGCATCAGATCGGGCCGGGAGAACAGCTTGTGCCCCTCTACGAAGGCGGTATAGGCCGCCGCAGCCTCAAGGAGGTCGGGCAGGTCGGTTGCGCCCATCCGGGCGGCGAAATCGGTGAAACCGGATTCCTCGGTGTCGTGGTGGGCGGCGTCGGACCGGCCCGTGTCATCGAGATCGAACCCCTCCTCTTCCTCGTCGATCCTTTGCTCGGACACCAGGACCAGCGGCGTGGTGACCGGGCGCCGGTCCGTCAAGTTCGCGGTTTCGCGCGGCTCGGTGCGGTGCGGCTGCACCACCCGGGCGAGATCGTCGCGGTAGTTGCGCTGTTCCGCGGCTTCTTCCTCTTCGGGGTGGATCCGCTTCAGAAGACGGTCGGCCTTGGTTGCGGCCACCGCCGCCTTCAAATGGGCAATCGCCGAGCGCCGGCGGCTGCCCTCGTCGTCGTCGAGCCGTGAGTTCGTCTGTTCGAGGATCCGGTCGAAGGCCGCGTCCTCGGTCCGGGCTGCGTCGAAGCCGGGGCGGCGGTTCATCGCCTCGGTCGTTTCCCGTTCGGCCGCGGCCAGCTTGCGGATCGTGTCCTTGACGCTTTCCTGGTAGGCGTCGGCGGCCGGGCGCGCGGGCCTTTCGGCGACAGGCGCAACGTCCTCGTCCTCGGCGAAATCCTCCGGATCGTTCGCCCAGGCGCTCTCTTCCGCATCGGGCGCCTCTTCCCAGTCGGCGGGAGCCTCATCGGGCTCTTCCGGCGCCTCTTCGGGGCCCATGAGCTCCTGCGCCTCGGCCTCTGCGGCCAGCTCGTGCGCTGCGCGTTTCAGTTTCACGATCCGCGCGGCGAGGCCCATCGATTCCTCGACGGCGTCCTCATCCGCGCTGTCCCAGGCTTCCTCGACCTCGGCCGCTTCTTCCGGCCAGTCAACTTCGCCTACCGCCTCCTGCATTTCGGGCGCAGGCATTTCCGGCGCCATGTCTTCGACCTCGGCCTCGGCGACGGGGACGTCCTCGAAATCCGCGTCCTCCACGTCATCGCGCGCAAAGGCTGACTCGATCGAGCCGGTGAACTGGCTTTCACCGCGCGGCCGGCTCGCGGCACCCCCCGAAACCACGGCCCGGATCCGGCTGAGTTTCGCGGCCACGGAGTTGTCCGTGAAGTCGGGGGCGGCGGGTGCCGGCGCGGGCTCGGTCGGCGCATTGGCCAGCGCCTCCTCGTCCTCGGCATAGGCCGCTTCGCCCAGATCGGCCGGGGCGGGCGCCTCCTCCGGCGGGGCCGGCGTCTCGGCGATGGGCTCGGCAACCGCTTCAGGCTCGGCTACCGGCGCGGCTTCGGCGACCGGTTCCGGGGTGGGCTCCGGAGCAGGGGTCGGCTCGGGTGCCGGCGCGGGCCGGGAGGGCGCGCGTTCGGCCGCGGCCGGGTCGGCGTCCTCGTCGACCTGGCGGAGCACCACGCCGTCGCCCTGGTCGCGCAGCCGCGACACCACCCGGCGCTTCACCTCGCGCTGGGCGATCGAATGCAGCATCTCGGCATCGGGCGTCGGCGGCTCCGCACCGAAATAGCGGTCCTCGGCGGCGAGGTCGCGGAAGTACTCGGCAATCGACCGCATCGTGGAAAACGGGTCGTCGAATCCTTCCAGCGTGCACGAGAAGGTCCCGTACGACACGGTCAGGATTTTGCTCGAGCCTACCATGCGCAAACCTCTCTGCTGTACCCGAACGGAACTAGTTACTGTTTCTTACCTGACAATTGGGAACAGACTGTGGCAATTCAGTGAATTCAATCGGGGTTCGATTTTGGTCCGTTTCGGTCATGAGCACAAACGACAAGTTCTCCAACGGCGTCTTTCGGTCGCATGCGCCCGTGATCCTCTTGGGGGCGGGCGCCGTTACGGCACAGGATCTTGACGCGATCCGGCGGCTGGGGTCGAGCCTCGTCGCCGCCGATGGCGGCGCGGGCACCGCGCTGGACCACGGACTGACCCCCGACCTCGTGATCGGTGACTTCGACTCGTTGCCACATTTTGCTACCGAAAGGTTAACGCCCGAAGTATTTTTTCACGTTGCGGAGCAGGACAGCACCGATTTCGAGAAGTGTCTGAGTCGTATCGAGGCCCCCCTGATCCTGGCCTTCGGCTTCACCGGGCGGCGGATCGACCACCAGCTTTCGGTGATGAACGTTCTGGTGCGCTATCCCGACCGGCGCTGCCTCGTTCTGGGGAGCGACGACGTGGTGTTCCATGCGCCGCGGCATTTCGCCCTGGACCTCGCGCCCGGCAGCCGGTTCTCGCTGTTTCCGCTGCGGCCGGTCCGCGGGCGGTCCGAGGGGCTGCGCTGGCCGATTGCGGGAATCGACTTCGCGCCGGGCGGACGGATCGGTACCTCGAACGAGGTGACCGGCCCGGTGCGCCTCGAATTCGACGGCGACGGAATGTTGATCATCCTGCCGCGGGAGGTCCTGCCAAAGGTGCTTGCGGCGCTGCCGCCCCACGGCTGAGCGCGTGCTCGCGCAGGACGATGTAGAGCCCGGCAGCGATGGTCAGCGCGATCCCGGCCAGCGCCGTGCGGTTTGGAAAGTCGTGGAATATTATCCAGCCATAACAGGTGGCTACGGGGATCTCGAGATATTGCATCGGGGCCAGTGTGCTGGCCGGGGCAAGGCGCAGGCTCCAGGTCATGGCGAGGTGCGCCAGCGTGCCGACCACGCCCATAGCGGCAAGAAGCCAAAGCTGCGAAACGCCGGGCAGAGCCGGGACGCCGCCCGCCGCCGGGACCAGCGGCAGGAGCACCAGGAGCGACAGCACGCCGCCGGTGACCTGTAACGCCACCGGGTCCGTCTCCCGCGCAATCCGCCGCGTGACGAGCATGAAACAGGCGAAGATCACCGCGACGGCCAGCGGCAGCAGTGCCGGCGCGCCGATCTCGGCGTAGCGCGGCTGCAGGACCAGGAGCGTGCCCGCGAACCCCACCGCGCAGGCGGCGATGCGGCGCCAGCCCACCTCTTCGCCCAAGAGCAGCCAGCCGAGCAGCAGGAGCACGAAGGGCATCACGTAGGCGATGGCGATGGCATCGGCGAGGGGCAGGTAGACGAGCGACAGGAAAATCGTTCCGAGCCCCGCCAGATGGAGAACCGAGCGCAGCGCGACCAGCGCAAGGACTGGCCGGCGCCAGGTCAATGCCGCGCCGGATGCCAGCGCAAGCGGCAGGAGGAGCGCGACCTGAAGGCCGATGCGAGCGATCAGGAGCGTCAGGATCGGCAGCTCGGCGCCCAGGAGCTTGGCGATGCTGTCGGCCATCGGTGCCATCACGCAGAACCCCACCATGAGCAGGATCCCGGCGACCGGGCGGTCGGCAGTCACGCCGCCGCCAGCGCGAGCCAGCGGTCGATCAGCTTCTTCTGCATGTTGCGCGACCGGTTGGTCCAGGCCTTCACGCCATCCGGGCGCTCGCGCTGCGCCACCGGGATCGCGTCGCGCCGCGGCAGGTCGGCGGTGAAGATGGCGAAGACGATCGGCGCTGTCCCCGGCGCCTCGGCGAAACCCGAGAGCGCGCTGACGAAGTTCAGCGTCCCGGTCTTGGCCGCCACCTGCGCCCCCGGCGTCCCGACATTCACCGGCTTCAGGAGCTTCGGCAGGAGCCCGGCCGTGCGTGCGCTCTGCATCAGCGTCACCATGTCCCGCGCCGAAATCCGCGAGCCGTAGCCCAGGCCGGAATGGTCCACGAGCCCGACCGAGGTGGTTCCGATGGTGCGGTTGTACCAGAGGTTCATCGCCCGGGCCGAGCGGATCAGACTGTGCGGCTTGTCGTCCTGATGCCCGGTCGCGGTCATGCCCACCACCTCGGCGGTGATGTTGGTCGAGTAGCGCAGCATCGAATGGAGGATCTCGCTCAACGACTCGCTTTCATGGCTCACCAGAACCGTGCCGGCCACGCCCGCCGCGTCTGGCCCGCGCGTGAGCGGGATGCCGTGGGCGCGGGCCAGGGTCTCGAACACCTCGGCCGAGTACTCCGCCGGCCGCCGCACCGGCAGCCAGCGTGCGCCGTCCTTGCCGAGCGCTCGCCGCGCCACCGTCCAGCGGTCGATCCCGCCGTCGTCGTCGTAGGTATAGACCGGCAGGGTGCGGTCCTCGATCTCCATCCGCGCGATCCGGACGCCGGGGCTGAACCGCAGCGCGCGGGCCTGCATCGTCGTTTCGTAGACGTCTTTCTTCTCACGCTTCCACTCGAAATGGACGCGGTTGTAGTTGAGGTTCAGCCCGCAGATCGCCGGGTTGTAGCTCACATGGTCGGGCTGGTCCGGGTCGATGTGATGCAGGGACGGCAGGCAGGAGGCGTCGATCCGGAACCGGCCGCGCACCTCGAAGATCCCCTGATCCTTCAGCGCCTGGATCATCCCCGCCATTGCGTCGGAATCGAAGGACGGGTCGCCCGAGCCGCGCAGGATCAGGTCGCCGTTCACCCGACCGTTCTCGACCGGACCGGTGGCCTCGATGGTGGTGCGGAACCGGTAGCCGGCGCCGAGCCGCGACAGCGCGTAGTAGGAGGTCGCCGCCTTCGCGACGCTCGCGGGCGGGAGCCTCACGCCGGGGTTCATCGCGTCGATCACCCGCCCCGAGTGCGCGTCGACCGCGAGATAGCCGACGGTGCCGCCCAGGCCAGCCTCGCGCACCAGGTCGCGCCCCGCCTCGGGCTTGGGGTGGCCGCCATGGCCGCGCGGGCGCGGTCGGATCGAGGTGAGCGGCGCTTCGGCCAGGGCCGGCCCGGCCGCGGCGGCGGCGAGCCCGGAGAGGACGAAGCGGCGTGAGTGGCAGCACGACATGGACGCGAATTACACGCCGGAGGCCCGGTCCGGCAACCCGGCGAATTCAGCGAACTCGACGGGCGTTGCGCGAAGGGATCAGCCGGCCCAGTCGCCGCGCGCGCGGATCGCGGTCGAGGAGCTCGCGTCCATCGGCACGTTGACGAAACACCAGGCGGGCGGCGGCGTGCGGCCGAGCCGGCCAGCCTCGCGCGCCCGGAGCCGCTCGCGCTCGTATTCGCCCGCGGCGCGGCTCATCCGGGCCGAAATTCGCTGACCGGGCCGGGCGAGAACGCCGATCGGCACGTGCTCCACGATCCATTCCCAGTTGTCCCAGAGATGCAGCGTCGCGAAATTGTCGGCCCCCATCAGCCAGACGAAACGCACGCCGGGATAGAGCGCGAACAGCCGCGCCAGCGTCTCGGCGGTGTAACACGTGCCGAGCCGCGCCTCGATTTCGGTCACTTCCACGCGCGGGTGCCGCATCAGATGCCGTGCCGCCGCCATCCGCCGTTCCAGCGGCGCCGGGCCTCTCGGTTTCAGCGGGTTTCCGGGCGTCACCAGCCACCAGACCCGGTCGAGCCCGAACCGCTTCAACGCCTCGCGCGTAATATGGGCATGACCCCCGTGCGGCGGGTCGAACGAGCCGCCGAGGAGCCCCACGACCATGCCGGGCCGGGCTACCGGTAGATTTGTCCTGTCCAAGCCCGCCCCTTCGGTCCAAGCCCCGGCGAGACCTAGCAAATTCCCGCTCCCCTGCCAATCTCGCGCTCTTGCCCTCCCGTTGCCGCTGCCGCATCCTCGGGGGTGCCCTGTTTGGAGGAGATTTTCCATGACGTTCCCGATTCTGCCGCGATCGCTGTTGCTGATGCTCGCGCTGGCCGGCGCTGCTCAGGCCCAACAGGCCGCCGATGCCGTCGCGCCCGAGGCCGCGACCGGTTCGGGGGCCGCGCTCCTCTCCGATGCGGCGCGGGCCGCGCAGACGGCGAAGGAGGCAGGCCATCCCGTCGAAGGCAAGACGTGGATGGTGGCCGCCGCCAATCCGCTCGCGGTCGAGGCCGGTGCGAAGGTGCTCGACGCGGGCGGCAGCGCCGCCGATGCGATGATCGCCGTGCAGGCGGTTCTGGGCCTCGTGGAGCCGCAGTCCTCCGGCCTCGGCGGCGGCGCGTTCCTGGTCTGGTACGACGCCGCCAGCGGAGACGTCACCACGCTCGACGGCCGCGAGACTGCGCCGCAGGATGCCACACCGCTCCTGTTCCAGAAAGATGGCGAACCCATGGGCTTCTTCGACGCGGTGGTCGGCGGCCGTTCGGTCGGCACGCCGGGCACGCCCGCGCTGATGGAAGCCGCGCATCGCCGTTGGGGTCGCGCCGCCTGGGCCGGGCTCTTCGACGATGCGATCGGGCTCGCCGACGATGGCTTCCCGGTTTCAGCCAGGCTCGCCGGCCTCGTCGCCGAGGATGCCGCGCGGCTTTCGACCCAGCCCACAACGGCGGCCTATTTCCTCCCCGGCGGCGTTCCTCTCGCCGAGGGCGCCCTTCTGAAGAACCCGGCCTACGCCGCCACCCTGCGCGCCATTGCGGCGGATGGCGCCGATGCGATCTATACCGGCCCCATCGCCGAGGGAATCGTCTCCGCCGTACGCGGAGCCGAAAGCAACCCGGGGCTCCTTTCGCTCACTGACCTGGCGCTCTATCGCGCCATAGAGCGCGACCCGGTCTGCGTCGCCTACCGGGTCTACGAGGTCTGCGGCATGGGGCCGCCGTCCTCGGGTGCGCTCACTGTGGGGCAGATCCTCGGCATGGTCGGCAATTTCGACCTTGCGGGCCTTGGTGCCGACAACGCGGTGTCCTGGCGCCTGATCGGCGACGCCTCGCGCCTCGCCTTTGCCGACCGGGGCCGCTACATGGCCGACAGCGATTTCGTACCCATGCCGACCAAGGGGCTCGTCGACCCCGCCTATCTCGAGGAGCGCGCCGGGCTGATCGAGGGCGACCGTACCGACGGGCACGGCGCGCTCGTAAGCGTTGCGCCGGGCACTCCGTCCTGGGACCATGCCCGGCTCTGGGGAGACGACGATGCCATCGAACTGCCCTCGACCTCGCATATTTCCATCGTCGACAGCTACGGCAACGCGCTCGCCATGACCACGACCATCGAGAACGGTTTCGGCAGCCGCGTGATGGCGCCGGGCGGGTTCCTTCTGAACAACGAGCTCACCGACTTCTCCTTCTCCTCGCAGGACGAGGGTCTGCCCATCGCGAACCGTGTCGAGCCCGGCAAGCGCCCGCGCTCCTCGATGGCGCCGACCATCGTTCTGCGGGACGGCAAGCCGGTGCTGGTCGTCGGGTCCCCGGGCGGTAGCCGGATCATCGGCTACGTCGCCCAGGCGATCCTGGCGCATCTCGACTGGGGCATGGATGTGCAGGCGGCCGTCTCCGCCCCGCATCTGGTGAACCGCTTCGGGACCTTCGATCTGGAGGAGGGCACTTCGGCCGCCGATCTCGAACCGGCGCTGCAGGCGCTCGGCTACGAGACCTCGGTGCGCGACCTCAATTCCGGCCTGCACGCGATCGCGATCTCGCCCGAGGGCCTCAAGGGCGGTGCCGACCCGCGCCGCGAGGGGATCGCACTGGGGGATTAGGCCCGGCGCACGCGCCTAGCTCTGCGTCACGAGCTGGTAGCCGGGGGCGGCGATGGCCCGGACGGTGGTGATCGGCGCGGTGTCGATCCAGGTGGTGCGCTCGATCACGAAGAGCGCCGCGCCCGGGGAGGCGCCGAGGAGGTCGGCTGTGCCGGGATCGGCCGGGATGGCGTAGAGGCGCAAGTCGCAGCGGCTGTAGGGGCGGTTCTGGACGAGCCATTCGTTGGCGCTTTGCGTGGTCAGGTCGACGGCGCCGATCTCGGGCACGGTGTCGAGGCTGATCCAGCGGTCCTCGAGGATGTAGGGCCGGCCATCGGAGAGGTGGAGCGCCTCGACCCGGAGCATCGGAGTGGGGGCGGAGAGGCCGCATGCGGCTAGGATGCCGGGCGGCGGCACGGTCTCGGCCCGGCGGATCAGCTGGTAGCCGTAGCGCCCGCCCTTCTGCTCGACCTCGCGCCGGATGACCGGGATTTCCAGCGTCGCGCGGGTCACCGGATCGGGGCGCACCCGCGTGCCGCCCTTGCGGCGCCGTTCGACGATGCCGCTGTCGGAGAGGTCCTGCATCGCCCGCTGCACGGTGGAGCGTGCGCAGTTCAGCGTCTCGGCGAAATCGGCGTCGCGCGGCAGGCGGTCGCCGGGGGCGTAGCGGCCGGACAGGATCGCGTCGTGGATCTCGTCGCGGACATCCTTCCAGGAGAGCCGCGCGTCGAGGCTCATATCTCCTGCCCCAGATCCGCGAGGACGTCGGTGAACCGAGCGACGATGGCGTCCCGCCCGATGTGGCGACCGTCCCGCACCATGTGCCTCCCGGCGCTCCAGACATCGGTCACGCAGGCGCGGCCGCGCCCGGTGAAGACGAGACTGTCGAGCACGGTGTCGCCGCGCCTGTGGCAGACGAACTCGTTTTCGGTCGAGACGGCGATCAGGTCGGCGAAGCGGCCTTCGGCGATGGCGCCCGCATCGCGCCCAGCGGCCTGCGCGCCGGCCGTCGCCGCCGCGTCGAAGAGGACGCGCCCCGTCGAGCGGTCCTGCGTCGCCATCGCGGCCCGGCTCCGGTCGCGAAGGCGCTGGGAATAATCCATCGTCGCCAGTTCCTCCCAGAGCGCGATGTGGATGTTGGAATCGGATCCGACACCGAAGCGCCCGCCCGTATCGCGGAACCGCGTGCCGTTGAAGATCCCGTCGCCGAGGCTCGATTCGGTGATCGGGCAGAGCCCCGCGACCGCGCCCGTCGCGGCCAGCGCGCCGGTTTCCCCAGCCGTCATCTGCGTGCAGTGGATCAGGCACCAGTCCGGGCCCACATCGGCGTTGCCGAGAAGCCATTCGGTGGGCCGCGCGCCCAGATGCGCCTCGACCTCCTCCACCTCGGCGACCTGTTCGGCGAGATGCATGTGGACCGGCCCGCCACGGCCAAGCTCGCGCACCTGGGCCAACGCCTCGGGCGGAACCGCGCGGAGCGAATGCGGCGCCACGCCGATCCGGTCGTCCTCGCGGCCCTTTGCGATCAGCGCGGCGCAGTCGCCGTGGAGCCGGGCGTAGAGATCGGGGTCGCAGCCGAAGCGCCGCTGCCCGCCCTGGAGCGCCCGCCCGTCGCAACCGCCGTGCATGTAGAGCACCGGCAGGAGCGTCAGGCCGATGCCGGCCTCCTGCGCCGCTGCGGCGATCCGCTCGGCCATTTCGGGCAGGTTGGCATAGGGGGTGCCGCCGGTGTCGTGGTGGAGATAGTGGAACTCGGCCACCGCGCCGTAACCCGCCTCCAGCATCTCCATGAAGACCAGCGCCGCGATGGCCTGAACATGATCGGGGGTCAGTCGGTCGAGAAAGCGGTACATGAGCCGCCGCCAGGTCCAGAAACTGTCGCTCGGATCCGGGCCACGGGTTTCGGTGAGCCCCGCCATGGCGCGCTGGAAGGCGTGGCTGTGAAGATTGACCGGCGCGGGCAGTAGGAGGTCCACCGAGCGGAGCCCCCCGGCCGGGCCCTGGGCGAGTCGCGCGATCCGGCCCTTGTCGATGGAAATCCGCAGATCGTCGACCCAGCCTTCCGGTGTAAGGGCCTGTCGCGCGTGGATTTCCTGCATGGCGATCTCCGTTGACAAAATATGTACCTACATAATACAAATAAGTATGCCCTAAAACAAGGAGCGTTGCATGGCCCGCCGCCTGTCGATCACCAACGCCGTCCTCGCCTGCATGGACGGGTCCGATGGCGGCTACGGGCTCGTTCGCGGCGCCGCGCTCCTGATCGAGGGCGACCGGATCGTGGCGGTCGGCCCGGCCGAGGGCGCCGACGAGGTGATCGACGCCGGGGGGCGGCTGGTCACGCCCGCGCTGATCGACTGCCACACACATATCGTCCATGGCGGCAACCGGGCGCGCGAATTCGAGATGCGGCTCGAAGGCGCCACCTACGAAGAGGTCGCGCGGGCGGGCGGCGGCATCGTCTCGACCGTGGCGGCGACCCGCGAGGCCGACGAGGCCACGCTTCTGGCGCAGGCGCTACGGCGGGCGGATGCGCTGATCGCCGAAGGGGTCGGGACGATCGAGGTGAAGTCGGGCTACGGGCTCGATACCGAAACCGAACTGAAGATGCTGCGCGTGGCCCGTGCCATTGCGGCGGCGCGTCCGGTGAATGTGGTGACCTCGTTCCTCGGCGCCCATGCGGTGCCGAAGGGCATGGGCGCGGACGCCTATATCGACGAGGTCTGCCTGCCGGCGCTTGAGGCGGCCCATGCCGAAGGTCTCGTCGATGCGGTGGACGGGTTCTGCGAAGGCATCGCCTTCGATACCGCGCAGATCGCGCGGGTTTTCGCGCGGGCGGGGGAACTGGGCCTGCCGGTGAAGCTCCATGCCGAGCAGCTCAGCAATATCGGCGGCACCCGGCTCGCGGCGGAACATCGCGCGCTGTCGGCGGATCATCTGGAATACGCGACCGATGAAGACGCCAGCGCCTTGGCCGCGTCGGGCAGCGTCGCCGTACTCCTGCCGGGGGCGTTCTACACGCTGCACGAGACGCGGAAACCGCCGGTCGCGGCGTTCCGCAGCCACGATGTGCCGATGGCGGTCGGGACCGACTGGAACCCGGGCTCCTCGCCGATGGGCTCGCTCCTTCTGGCGATGAACATGGCCTGCACGCTGTTCGGTCTGACCCCGGCCGAGGCGCTGGCGGGCACCACGCGGAACGCGGCGCGGGCGCTGGGGCTGGGCGACCGGGGCAGCATCGCGCCGGGGCAACGCGCCGATCTCGCGATCTGGGACGTGGAGGCGCCGGCGGAACTTCCCTACCGGATCGGGGTCAACCCGCTCCACATGCGCATTTTCGGAGGGCGGGAATGACCCTGTTTCTGGAGCCCGGCGGGACGGGCCTCGCCACGCTGGCGGAGATCTGGCGTGAGAGCAGGGCGGCGCGGTTGGCGCCCGAAGCGCGGGGTCCGGTGGAGGTGTCGGCAGCGAGGGTGCGCGCGGCGGCGCAGGGCGAGGTGCCGGTCTACGGGATCAACACGGGCTTCGGAAAGCTCGCCTCGGTTCGGATCTCGCCCCAGGACACCGAGACCTTGCAGCGCAACCTGATCCTCAGCCATTGCTGCGGCGTGGGCGAGGCGCTGGAGCCGGCGACCACGCGGCTGATGATGGCGCTGAAGCTCCTCTCGCTCGGGCGCGGTGCGTCGGGCGTGCGCTGGGAGATCTGCGCGCTGATCGAGGGGATGCTGGACCGCGGCGTGACCCCGGTCATTCCGGCGCAGGGCTCGGTCGGGGCCTCGGGCGATCTGGCGCCGCTCGCGCATCTTGCCGCGGTGATGATCGGCGAGGGCGTGGCCGAGGTGGATGGCGACCGTCTGCCGGGCGGCGAAGCGCTGGCGCGCGCGGGGCTCGCGCCGGTGGTGCTCGGCCCGAAGGAGGGGCTGGCGCTGATCAACGGCACGCAGTTCTCCACTGCCAGCGCGCTGGCCGCCCTGTTCGATGCGGAGCGGATGCTGCGTGCCGCGATTGTCACGGCGGCGCTTTCGACCGATGCGATCATGGGATCGACCCAGCCGCTCGAGGCCGGGATCCACGCGCTCCGCGGCCATGCCGGGCAGATCGACGTCGCCGCCGCGATGCGCGCGCTGATGGCCGGCAGCGAGATCCGCGAGAGCCACCGGGAGGGCGATACCCGCGTGCAGGATCCCTATTGCATCCGCTGCCAGCCGCAAGTGGCGGGCGCCGCGCTGGACCTTCTGCGCTTTGCCGCCCGCACACTGGAGGTGGAGGCGAACGCGGTCACCGACAACCCCCTGGTGATCGAGGCCGGGATCATCTCGGGCGGGAATTTCCATGCCGAGCCGGTCGCCTTCGCCGCCGACCAGATCGCGTTGGCGCTGGCCGAGATAGGCGCCATCGCGCAGCGCCGCGTTGCCCTGATGGTCGATCCGACGCTGAGCTTCGACCTGCCGCCCTTCCTCACGCCGGCCCCGGGGCTCAACTCTGGCTTCATGATAGCCGAGGTCACAACCGCCGCTTTGATGAGCGAAAACAAGCACCTGGCCAATCCCTGCTCGACCGATTCGACGCCCACCTCGGCGAACCAGGAGGACCATGTCAGCATGGCCGCCCATGGCGCGCGGCGGCTTCGGCGGATGAACGCGAACCTCGCGGTGATCCTGGGGGTCGAGGCGCTTTGTGCGGCGCAGGGGATCGAGGTGCGGGCACCGCTCGTCACTTCCGTGCCGCTCCGCGCGGCGATGGGCGCGCTCCGCGCGGTGGTGCCGGCGTTGGCGGCGGACCGCTACCTGGCGCCGGATCTCGAGGCCGCGGCTGGGTTGGTGCGGGACGATGTGCTCGCGCGGACCGCCGGGGTCGAGGTCGGGCTATGAGCTATCTCGAGATTGCCCGAGGCGATGGCCCGCTCGTGCTCGGGCTGCCCCATACCGGCACCGATCTGCCGGGCGACATCGCCGGGCGGCTGAACGCGCGCGGGCAGGCGCTCGCGGATACGGATTGGCATATCCATCTTCTCTATGCCGACCTCGTGCCCGGCGCGACCACGGTGCGCACGCGCATCCATCGCTACGTGATCGACGCGAACCGCGATCCGGGCGGCGAAAGCCTCTATCCGGGGCAGAACACCACCAGCCTCTGCCCCCTGACCGATTTCGACGGGAACCCGATTTGGAAAGAGGGCGCCGCGCCCGGGGCAGAAGAGATCGACGCCCGCCGCGCGGAATTCCACGCGCCGTACCATGCCGCGCTTGCGGCCGAGCTGGAGCGGGTCCGTGCCCGGCACGGCTATGCGATCCTCTACGATTGCCACTCGATCCGCTCGCGCGTCCCGTTCCTGTTCGAGGGGGTGCTGCCGGATTTCAACATCGGCACCAACGGCGGCACCACCTGCGCTCCGGCGATCGAGCGCGCCGTGGCGGCGATCTGCGCCGGGGCCGAGGGCTACACCTCGGTGTCGAACGGACGGTTCACGGGCGGCTGGACGACGCGGCACTATGGCCGGCCCGCCGAGGGGTTGCACACGATCCAGATGGAACTCGCGCAAATTAGCCATCTCGCCGCCGAGGCGCCGCCCTGGGCGCTCGACGAAGCCCGCGCGACGCGATTGCGCGCGGTGCTGCAAAAGATCCTGAGCACATTGAACGACTGGAGGCCGGAATGAGCGATCCGCGCAAGAACACCCGCGACGTCTACCCGCCGACGGGCCCCGAGCTGAACGCGAAGAGCTGGCTGACCGAGGCGCCCCTGCGGATGCTGATGAACAACCTGCATCCCGATGTGGCGGAGAACCCGCACGAGCTGGTCGTCTATGGCGGGATCGGCCGAGCGGCGCGGACCTGGGAGGATTTCGACCGGATCGTCGCGGGATTGAAGGATCTCGAGGCCGACGAAACGCTGGTGGTGCAATCTGGGAAGCCCGTGGCCATCGTGCGTACCCATCCGGACGCGCCGCGCGTCCTGATCGCCAATTCGAACCTCGTGCCGCATTGGGCGAACTGGGACCATTTCAGCGAGCTCGATAGGAAGGGCCTGATGATGTACGGCCAGATGACCGCCGGGTCCTGGATCTATATCGGCACTCAGGGGATCGTTCAGGGCACCTACGAGACCTTCGCCGAGGCCGGTCGGCAGCACTATGGCGGCGACCTTAGGGGCCGCTGGATCCTCACTGGCGGTCTGGGTGGCATGGGCGGTGCGCAGCCCCTGGCCGCCGTCTTCGCGGGGGCGTCCTGCCTGGCGGTGGAGTGCAATCCCGACTCCATCGAATTCCGGCTGCGGACGAAATATCTCGACGAGAAGGCCGAGACGCTCGACGAGGCGATGGAGATGATCGAAAGCTGGACCGAAGCGGGCCTGGCGAAATCGGTGGGGCTTCTGGGCAATGCCGCCGACATCTTCCCCGAGATCCACCGCAGGGGCATCCGCCCCGATATCGTCACCGACCAGACCAGCGCCCATGATCCGGTGAACGGCTACCTGCCGCAGGGCTGGACCATGGCCGAATGGCGTGCCCGGCGCGAGAGCGACCCCAAGGCCGTCGAGGCGGCGGCCCGCGCCTCGATGAAGGTCCATGTCAAGGCGATGGTCGATTTCTGGAACGACGGGGTGCCGACACTGGACTACGGCAACAACATCCGCCAGATAGCGAAGGACGAGGGACTGGAAGACGCCTTTGCCTTCCCGGGCTTCGTCCCCGCCTATATCCGGCCGCTCTTTTGCAAAGGGATCGGCCCGTTCCGCTGGTGCGCGCTCTCGGGCGATCCGGAGGACATCTACAAGACAGACCGGGCGATGAAGGAGCTCTTCCCCGAGAACGCGCATCTGCACAAATGGCTCGACATGGCGCGCGAGCGGATCGCGTTTCAGGGCCTGCCGGCGCGGATCTGCTGGATCGGGCTGGGCGATCGGCACCGGGCCGGGCTCAAGTTCAACGAGATGGTGGCCTCGGGCGAATTGAAGGCGCCGGTGGTGATCGGCCGCGACCATCTCGACAGCGGCTCGGTCGCCAGCCCGAACCGCGAGACCGAGGCGATGAAGGACGGCTCGGATGCCGTCAGCGACTGGCCACTCCTGAACGCCTTGGTCAACACCGCGTCGGGCGCGACCTGGGTGTCGATCCACCATGGCGGGGGCGTCGGCATGGGCTTCTCGCAGCATGCCGGCGTGGTGATCGTCGCCGACGGTACTCCGGAGGCCGCGAAGCGGCTCGAGCGCGTGTTGTGGAACGACCCGGCCTCGGGCGTCTGGCGGCATGCCGACGCCGGCTATGACGAGGCCATCGCCTGCGCGAGGGAGCACGGGTTGCGCCTGCCGGGAATTCTCGGAGCCTAGGCTCCGGGCCCGAGGGCCGGTTCGGCGGGAGGATGCGTTGCGGAGTTTCGGCGGGATGGGCCGACGGGAACGACGCTAGACGCCGAGCGCAATGCCGTCTTTCCGCGATTCCGATGCTCCGGTCAGAGTTCCGTTTTCCCAGTCGATGCGAATGGCCTGCGCGCCGCCGATGGGGTCCGGCGAAGGAGAGAAGGAGAAGCCCCGCCGTTCGAGTTCGGCCCTGGTTGCGCCGTCAAGCGTTTGTTCCGCTTCCACCTTTGTCCCGTCGGAGGTCGGCATCACGCGCGGCATATCTATCGCCTCCTGGAGATCCATGCCGAAACCGAGGACCATGGAGATCAGATGGGCATGGCCGAGCGCCTGGTAGTACCCGCCCATCACGCCGAAGGGCATCTCCACCCTGCCGTTTCGCGTCACCATGCCGGGGATGATGGTATGAAGTGGCCGTTTCGATGGTCCGACCCTGTTGGGGTGGCCCGATCCGAGCGAGAAGCTTTGGCCTCGATTGTGCAGCAGGACACCCGTGCGCGGCGAGACGAGGCCGGTACCGAAACTGTCGAAGATCGAGTTGATGAAGCTCACGGCATTTCGGTCGCGGTCGACGACGGAGATATAGACCGTGTCGCGATGGAGCGGCATCTCGAACGGCGGCAGATCGGTCAGGGCCTTCTCCAGGTCGATCATCGCCGCGAGCCTGTCGGCCAGCGCGTCCGACAAGATCTCATCCACCGGCACTTCCGCCTTGTCCGGATCGGCGATCCAGGCGTCGCGGGCGGCATAGGCAAGACGCGTGGCCTCGATCTCGAGATGCAGCCTGTCGGGCGATTGCGGATCGCCCTCGGCCTCGAAGCGGCTCAGGATGTTGAGGATGAGGAGCGCGATGATCCCCTGGCCGTTGGGGGGGCATTCATGGATCGTGTAGCCCTGAAACTCGGTAGTCACCGGCGTCACGTAGTCGCCGCGCGCCGCCGCGAAGTCCTGCAGCGTGTGCAGCCCGCCGAGCGCGTTCAGGTAGGACACCATGTCCTCCGCCACGGGCCCCTCGTAGAATGCGTCGCGCCCCTCGGCTGCGATCCGCTTCAGCGTTTCTGCCAGTTCCCGCTGCCGGTGGACCTCGCCGATCCTCGGGGCCCGTCCGCCGGGAAGGAAGATGAGCGCGGCATTCGCGTCGCCTGCGAGCAGGTCCTGCTCGAGGAACCAGTCGCGATGCACACGGGGCGTGATCGCGTAGCCGTCCTCGGCAAAGCGGATCGCTGGCGCGAGCACCTCGGCAAACGGGAGGTGGCCGTGATCGGCATGGAGACGTGTCCACGCGTCGATGGCGCCGGGGATCGTTACCGCCGCGGGCGACCGCCGCGGCACTTCCGCCAGCCCCCGGTCTGTGAACCAGTCGGCCGTGAGGGCGGCCGGGGTGCGGCCCGAACCGTTGAAGGCGACGACCCGGTCGGAGCCGCCCGGGGCATAGAGGGCGAAACAGTCGCCGCCGATGCCGGTCGACCCCGGTTCGACGACGCATTGCACGGCGCAGGCGGCAATGGCGGCATCCATGGCATTGCCGCCTGCCTCCATGATCTGCAGCGCCGTGAGAGTGGCGGAAGGATGCGAGGTCGCCGCCATCGCGTGGCGGGACACGGCAACGGACCGCGTCGGCTTCTCGAAATTGCGCATTGCTTGCATCCTCCTCGTCAAAGCCCGCTACCCGGGTTCAAGCTCTTGCCCGGTAGGGCGTGAGCCGGGTCTCCAGCGCGTTCAGTGCCGAGATGATCGTGAAATTGAGCGCGAGGTAGATCGCGCCGGCTGCCACGAAGACCTCTACGGCACGATAGGTTTCGGAAATCAGCCCCTGCGCGATACCGGTGATCTCCAGGAGCGTGATGATCGACGCAAGCGACGTTCCCTTGACCATGAGGATGATCTCGTTGCCATAGTTCGGGATGGCATTGCGCAGGGCCAGAGGGAGTACAATCAGGCGCAGCGTGAGCAGCTTCGACATGCCCGATGCGGTTGCCGCCTCGACAAGTCCGCGCGGCACGGCCTTGATTGCGCCGCGCAGGATCTCGCTTCCATAGGCCGCTTCGTTGAGGCTGAGCGCAAGAATCGCGCACCAGTAGGGTTCGCGGAACACCGACCAGAGTCCCATCGACTGAAGCCACGGCCGGAACTGGCCAAGCCCATAGTAGATCAGGAAAATCTGTACGAGCAGGGGGGTGCCGCGAAAGACAGCGACAAAGGCGCGTATGGGCCAGATTACGGCCGGCCGATTGCCTTGTTGGGCAAGCGCGAGCAGCAGGGCCAGGACGAAACCGATGAGCATCGAGGCAGCCGTAAGCTGCAGGGTCAAGGGCAGTCCGGCAAGCAGGGTCGGAAAGATTTCGAAGAAGAAGCCGAAGTCGATCATGCGTGCACCATGCCTCGCCATGCACGGGCCTCGCCGTAGCGGAAGACCGAGGCGGTCACGACGGCGAGCAGGAAATAGAGCACGGCTGCCGCTGTGTAGAAGAGGAAGGGTTCTCGTGTTGATCCGGCGCCGATCTGAGACTGGCGCATCAGTTCCACGAGACCGATGACAGAAATAAGGGCCGAGTCCTTGAGCACCAGTTGCCAGACATTGCCGAGCCCGGGCAATGCATGGCGCATCAGTTGCGGCACGATGACGAAGCGGAGGGACTGAAACCTGGACAGGCCCAGCGCCTTGCAGGCGTCGAACTGGCCGCCGTCGATGGCGTGGTAGGCGCCGCGATAGACCTCTCCCTGGTAGGCGCCGGAAATGATGCCGAGCGCAATGACGCCGGTGGCAAAGGTCGGCAGGCCGATGAAGCCCGCATTGCCGAGCAACCCGCCGAGTTTCGTCAGCGCGATGCTGCCGCCGTAGTAGAGGAGGTAGATCGTCAAGAGGTCGGGCACGCCCCGGAACACCGTGCCATAGGCATGCGCAAACCACGACGGGATCCGACGCCCCGAAAGCCGGCCACCCGCAGCCATTGCACCGAAGACGGCGCCAAGGAGAAAGCCAAGGACCGACAGCGCAAGCGTCAGTCCGGACGCGACAAGCAGGGCCGCCCCCCAGCCGCCCTCGGACAGTCCAAGGATATGAACGATGTGCATGATTTGATGGCTTTCCAGCGCGCGCCGAAGCGACGGCCTGCGCCAGTTCCCCGGCGCAGGCCCGCCTGCATTTACTTGACCGGTGTGACGTCTGCCTTGAGCCACTCCTCGGAGAGGCGCTTGATGGTGCCGTCCGCGATTGCGGCATCGATCGCGGCGTTCATCATCTCGTTCAGCTTGGTCGCGTCCTTGCGCATTCCCGCGCCGGTTCCGATACCAAAAATGCCGCCAACGAAGCCTGGCCCGGCCATCGTGTAGTCGGAGAATTCAGGCTGTTCGAGCATTGCGGCAAGTGCGGTCTGCTGCGCGAACACCGCATCGACGCGGCCGGCCGCCAGGTCGAGGTTGTGCTGCTCGACCGTCTTGTATTCACGGATCTCCACGGTGTCGGCGAAATAGGTCTTGACGAAGTCAAGCATCTTCGTCGCGGCCTGAACGCCGACAACCTTGCCCTTCAGCAGCGGCTTCAGCTTTTCGATGGCCGCCGCGGTGCCGGCCTCGTCGCTGAGGTCGAACTTTTCACCAGTAAGGCCGAGCTTGCCCAGCTCGCTGTCCTTGGCAACCACGAACCCGCCCGGATCGACCGCATAGGGCTGCGTGAAGTCGATCACCTCGAGCCGCTTCGGCGTGATGAACATGCCGGCCATGATGACGTCGAACTTGCCGACCTGCAGCGACGGGATAAGTCCGTCCCAATCCTGGGCGACGAAGGTGCATTCGATTTCCATCCGGGCGCAAAGCTCCTTCCCCAGATCGATCTCGAAGCCGGCAAGCGTGCCGTCGGCGGTGGTGAAGTTCCAGGGGGCGTACGCGCCCTCGGTGGCGATGGTGATGGATTTGGGCGCCTCTTGCGCCGATGCAGCATGCGTGAAGGCGAGCAGCGCCAACGCGCTGGCTGCTGCGGTCAAACGACGGATATTCATATGTTTCCCCTGTTGTCGGCCGATCTTGTCGATCTGGCTTTCTTGCGACCTTCACCCGGTCTCGTCGCCGGTTCGAGGCCAACATTTTCCGGTCGGTGCTGGTTCACCGGCTCGGAGTCACGAACTCGGCCAGCACGGGCGCTGTCCCGAGGATATGTTCCTGCATGACCCGCTCGGCGCGGCCGGCATCGCCCGATCGAAAGGCTTCGATCAGTGCGGCATGCTCTTCGCGCGCCGAGAGCGGTTTTTCGACCTCGTCGAACCAGATCCGCATGTAGGGCTCCACGACCGCGTGCAGCGTCGCGATCTGGTGGATGAGCTTGGGTCTCCGGCTCAGGGCGCAGATCCGGCCGTGGAACTCCTGATGGCGAACAACCCAGTCGCTGCCGCTGCTCTGGCCCGCGCGCTCCATGCGATCGAGCAGGCGCACGAGCTCTTCGAACTCTTCCTCGTCGAAGCGCGGCATCGCCAGTCTTACCGCAAGCCCTTCCAGGACTGACCGTATCTCGAAGACCTCGTAGAGCTCATCGACGGTCAGGCCGGCGACGACACATCCCCGGTTGGGGCGCAGGATCACCACCCCGTCGGACGCCAGACGCCGGAAGGCTTCCCGCACCGGCATGCGGCTCATGTCGATTTCGGCGGCGATGACTTCGGGAATCAGCCTGTCTCCCGGCTTGTAGCGGCCAACCCGCAGCGCCTTCTGAATGTGCCGGTACGCCTCCTCCTCGGCGGTGGCTGCCGCGTGCGGTTCCGAGAAGAAGGTCTTTGGCATCTGGCCCCATCGTATCTTTGTATCCACGTATCTAATCCGCGATTCGCGGCTACGTCAATGCTCCAGCCGGTGGCGGAGGACGATCCGGCGGCGGCATTGCGTGCCGCCGCGGTCCTGGCGGATTGCGGAACTGGTGGTCATGTCCGGCATGCACGACGGGCGCGCGATGAGACGGTGGAGTTTTCTTCCGAGTGATCCGGGCCGTCCCGGCCCCCGTGCGGTTCTGAGGGCTGCCGCGCCTGGAGGCGACGCGCAGGTGGCCTATCATGATTTCCGAATACTGAATATCCAATCTATCATTTTGACTTTATGTCCCGATGCTTCCATCCTCTCTCCTGCTTTCGGAGGAACAGCCTTTCAAGGCGAGGAAAGCTAAACCAGGGAGATATCCATGCATCGTCGCAACTTCATCGGCGCGTTCACCGCCGTGGCCTCAACTCTCGCCCTCTCCGCGGCCGCAACGGCGCAGGAGTATACGTTCCGCCTGCACCATCTGCTGAGCCAGCAGGCCCCGGCGCAGACCAAGATGCTTGAGCCCTGGGTCAAGGCGGTCGAGGAAAACTCGGGCGGGCGCGTGAAGATCGAGATCTTCCCGGCGATGACCCTTGGCGGTCGTCCGCCGGAACTGGTCCAGCAGGCACGCGACGGTATCGTCGACCTGGTCTGGACGGTGAACGGCTATACGCCGGGCCTGTTCCCGCGCACCGAGGTCATGGAGTTGCCGACCGTCTACAAGAACGATCCCCGGGCCGCGAACCTCGCGCTTTACGACATGTTCGAGGAAGATCTGGCACAGGATTATGCCGGCCTCGAGGTCATGTTCCTGCACGTGCATGCCGGGCAGGGGCTCCAGATGCGCGATCTGGATGTGAGCAGTCTGGCCGACCTCAAGGGCGCCAAGCTGCGCATCCCGACACGCACCGGCGCATGGATCATCGAAGCGCTCGGCGCGACCCCGGTGGCCATGCCGGTGCCGGAACTGCCGCCGGCGCTGCAGAAGGGCGTGGTCGACGGGGCCCTCATCCCCTGGGAAATCATTCCGCCGCTCAAGATCCAGGACCAGACCGAGTACCAGATCGAACTCTACGATCGGGAGCGCTTCGGCAACACGACTTTCCAGGTGTCGATGAACAAAGACCGCTGGGATGGCCTTCCGGCAGACATCCAGAAGGCGTTCAAGGACGCCTCGGGCCGTGAGTGGTGGGGCCATGTGGGCGACATCTGGCGCGCTTCGGACGATTTCGGCATCAAGGTGGCCACGGACGCGGGCAACACCCACAAGATCCTGACGAAGGAAGAATCCCAACCCTTCCTCGACGCGATGCTGCCGGTGGTCGATCGCTGGATCGAAGAGGTCACCGCCAGCGGAATCGACGGGGCAGGCCTGGTCGAAAAGGCCCGCGCCCTGGTTGCGAAGAACACGGCGGACTGACCTTGGCGGAGCCGATCGAACAGGACGGCCGCCCCGAAGGACGCGGGGCGGTCGCAACGGCGGTCGTGGCCTGGTCGCTTCTGGGCGGCCTGCTGTTGCTGGCCGTCGTCCTGATGAATGTGGCTTCGGTTCTGGGTGCGCTGGTCGGCTGGCCCGTTCCCGGAGATTTCGAGATGACCGAGATGGGAGTCGCTGTCGCGGCATTCAGCTTCCTGCCCTATTGTCAGCTCACGCGCTCCAACGTGACCGCAGATATCTTCACCCAGTCGGCAGGTCCGCGCGTGCGCGCCTTTCTCAGCATCCTGGGATCGGTGATTGCGCTGCTCTTCGCGCTGCTCCTGTTGTGGCGGATGTACGACGGCATGCTCGACCAGAAGCGCTATGCCTACGAGACCTCGATCCTGCAGATCCCGGTCTGGCTGGCCTATTTGCCGATCCTCGTCTCGCTGGCGCTGCTGGCGCTCGCCGCGATCCGTACGCTGGGTCAGGACATCCGGCACCTGTCCACGGGAAGCCTCGATGTCTGATCCCCTGACCCTCGGCATCCTGGCGCTGGTGGTCTTGGTGGCGCTGATCGCCATCCGCATTCCCATCGCCTATGCCATGATCCTCGTGGGCGGTGTCGGCGTTGCCCTGGTCAACGGCGTGGCGCCGGTCTTCAACCAGCTCAAGACGCTGGCCTATGGCCAGTTTTCGATCTACGACCTTTCGGTCGTGCCGATGTTCATCCTGATGGGGGCGCTCGCGTCCAAGGCGGGTCTGAGCCAGGCCCTGTTCCGCGGCGCAAATGCCTGGCTGGGTTGGATGCGCGGCGGCACGGCGATGGCGGCCATCGCGGGCTGTGCCGGGTTCGGCGCGGTCTGCGGATCGTCGCTGGCCACCGCCTCCACCATGGGCCGTGTGGCGCTGCCCGAGCTGGAGAAGTACCGCTATTCCGGCGCGCTCGCCACCGGCACGCTGGCGGCTGGGGGAGTCCTCGGCATCCTGATCCCGCCGTCGGTCGTCCTGATCATCTATGCGATCATCGTCGAGGCGAACATCGTCACCATGTTCGCCGCCGCCCTGTTGCCGGGCCTTCTGGCGGTACTCCTCTTCATCCTCACCATTGCCCTCTACGTCTGGATCAGGCCCGAGGCCGGTCCCGCGCATGGCGGCGTCGGCTGGGGGGAGTTCCAGGCAGCGACAGTGGGCATGATCCCGGTGCTCGTCATCTTCGGCATCGTCCTCGGCGGGATCTATGGAGGCCTCTACAACCCGACGCCGGCGGCCTCGATCGGCGTGGCGCTGGTCTGGCTGTATGGCGCGGCCACACGCGAAATCCGCATGGGTGAGATGCTCGGCGCCCTGCGCGAGACCGCCTCGACCACAGGCATGATCTACCTGATCCTGCTCGGTGCGGAACTGATGAAGATCTTCATGTCGCGCATCGGTCTGCCACAAGCGACTGCGGAGTGGATCATCCATTCCGGCATGGCGCCGATGGCGGTGATGGTCCTGCTCCTGATCGCACTGATCCTGCTGGGCTGCCTGATGGACAGCCTGTCGATGATCCTGCTGGTCATCCCCTTTTTCTGGCCCGTACTGGTCGAGCTGAACGGCGGACTCTACATGGGTGCCGAGGGTTCGGGCTTCGGCATGAGCACCGAGGATCTGAAGATCTGGTTCGGCATCCTCGCGCTGATCGTCGTGGAACTGGGGCTGATAACGCCGCCCGTGGGCATGAACGTGTTCGTCATCTCCGCGCTGGCGAAAAACACGCCAATGTCGGAGACCTTCAAGGGCGTCCTGCCCTTCTTCGGCGCCGAGATCCTGCGTGTCGTCCTGCTGCTGGCTTTCCCGACGCTTGTGCTGTGGCTGCCGCAGGTGATTGACTGACAGTCCGCGCGGCCGAACGGTTCCTGGCGGGGGCCGTCTCGAAGCCCCGCACTCCACGCGCTCCGACGCGTAGGCACCGGGACTGGCTGGAAAGACGACGGTCATGTCCTTGTTGGGGAACACCCGGTGCCGGGCATGGGCGAGAACCGCGCGGGCCAGAACCTGCGCCTCGACTACTGCTTCCCCTTCGGCGCGGCGATGATCGCGCGGAGAAGGTCGCGGAGGTCTTCGAAGGCGGCAAGTCGGGCAGGGGGTCCTTCGGGTCGGGCTATTCCCATTCCGGCCACGCCGTGGGCGCTGCGGCAGCCATCGCCTGCCTCGGGGAAACCGAGCGCCTGCAGATCAAGGACAATGCGGCCGCGCGCGGCGCGCAGCTCTGGGCCGGGCTCAATGCGATCAGGGACCGGCACGCGCTCGTGGGCGATGTGCGCGGCGGACATGGGCTGATGTGCGCGGTCAAGCTGGTCTCGGACCGGGCCGCCAGAAACCCGTCGACAAGACGACGATCGGCAAGGTGAATCGCGTGGCCCACGAAAGCGGGGCGATGCTGCGGGTCTCGGGCAACAACATCATCCTGTCGCCCCTCTGGTCGTGACAGGAGCCGACGTTGAGACGATCCTGTCGGCGCTCGACGCAGGTCTGGCTTCGGCCGGGTGATGGTGATGTGCGGCTCAGCGCGCGCCGTTGGCATCCGGAGAGCCCGGCGCCGCGTTGCCGTCGAGCCCCTCGAGGTCCATGCGCGACCGTGGTTTCGCGGACGGGTCCTGGTCAAGGACTGCGTGCCACAGCTCCATGACCCTGAAAAACGTGTCGAGGTCCTTTGGGCTGACTGCATCCTTCAGGGTGTTCTCGACAGAGCGCGCCGTCGGCACGATGTCCTCCAGCACCGCGCGCCCATCAGCCGTCAGCGAAATGGCCACCAGCCTGCCGTCGCCATCGACCGGAGCCTTGCTGACAAGGCCCTGTTGTTCGAGGCGGGCAACCGCCCGGCTGACGCGAGGTTTCTCGAGGTTCACGCAATCATGGATGTCTCGCACCGAGACCGCACCGCAGCGCGACAGATGCACCAGAACCCGCCATTCGGCAACGGACAGCCCGTGGCTACGGTCGTATTCGACCGAAAGGCGCCGGCTGACGCGCTCGGACAGGACAGCCAGCCGGTAGGGCAGGAATGCGGACAGGTGGAAACTGGTGGGCATGTGAGGGTCGATCCAGTGTCGTTGTAAGTGCAATGATATTGACTTTTGTTGCAATTGCAACGATAAGAGATTCGTTTCGTTTGAAACAATCCCGGCAACGAGACGACAAAGAAGAAGCAGGAAGGAGCTTCGACTTGGCCAAGGCATTCGCATCCCAGGGAGACATGGCGGAGAAGAAGACTTCCTTCAGTGAGATCGGCGAGGGGCTCTATGCCTTCACCGCAGAAGGCGATCCGAATTCCGGCGTGATCATCGGGGACGACAGCGTCATGATCGTCGAGGCGCAGGCGACCCCGCGGCTGGCGAACAAGGTCATCGACTGCGTGCGCTCGGTGACCGACAAGCCGATCAGCCACGTCGTCCTGACGCATTACCACGCCGTCCGGGTCCTCGGCGCCTCGGCCTTCGGTGCCGGCCAGATCATCATGTCGGAAAAGGCCCGCGCGATGGTCGTCGAACGCGGACAGGAGGACTGGGACAGCGAGTTCCAGCGTTTCCCGCGCTTGTTCGAAGGCCATGAAAGCATCCCGGGCCTGACCTGGCCCACCAGCACCTTCAGCGAACGGATGACCGTTTACCTTGGCAACCGCAAGGTCGAGATCAAGCAGGTCGGCCGCGCCCACACGGCGGGCGACGCGGTGGTATGGGTTCCGGATGCGCAGACCATGTTCACCGGCGACATCGTCGAATACCACTCCGCCTGCTATTGCGGTGACGGGCATTTCGAGGAATGGGGCAGCACGCTGGACGCCGTGAAGGCCTACGATCCGCAAAGCATCGCGCCCGGGCGTGGCGACGCGCTGGTCGGCCGCGAGATGGTCGATGCCGCGCTGGAAAACACCCGCGACTTCGTGAACAGCACCTACCAGCCGGCCAGGCAGGTCGCGGCAAAGGGCGGCAGCCTCAAGGATGCCTGGGATGCCGTGCGCGCAGCCTGCGACCCGAAGTTCAAGGACTACGCGATCTACGAGCACTGCCTGCCGTTCAACGTGGCCCGCGCCTATGACGAGGCGCGCGGCATCGACACACCGCGCATCTGGACCGCTCAGCGCGACATGGAAATGTGGGAACAGCTTCAGAACTGAAGCATCGCCGGAGGAGCAGTGGCATGTTCGACGATCGTTACAAACTGGCCCACAAGCTCTACCCCTACGAAAAATCCTCGGATCAGGAACGCTCGGAAGCCGTGCGGCACCCGGTTGTGATCGTCGGCGGTGGCCCGATCGGGATTGCCACGGCGATCGACCTTGGTCAGCAGGGTATTCCCGTTCTGGTCCTCGATGACCATGAAGGCATCGGCATGGGCAGCCGCGCGATCTGTTTCGCCAAGCGATGCCTTGAAATCGCCGACCGCTACGGTTGCGGCGAACCGATGCTCGGCAAGGGCATCGTCTGGAACCTCGGCAAGGTGTTCCACAAGGACGCCAAGGTCTTCGAGTTCAACCTGCTTCCCGAAGAGGGCCACAAATATCCGGCTTTCATCAACCTGCAGCAGCCCTATTTCGAGCAATACATGATCGAACGGCTGCGCGCCCTTCAGGCCGAAGGCGTGCCGATCCAGTTGCGCGGCAAGAACCGGGTGGATGCCATCGAGGACAGGGGCGACCATGTCGTGCTCGACGTCATGACGCCCGACGGCCCCTACAAGGTCGCGGCTGACTGGCTTGTCGCCTGCGACGGCGCCGGCTCGCCGCTGCGCGGGATGCTGGGCGAGGAATTCACCGGCAAGGTGTTCCAGGACAGCTTCCTGATCGCCGACATCAGGATGAAAGGCGAGCTTCAGTTTCCCACGGAACGCTGGTTCTGGTTCGAACCCAGCCACGGGGAAGGCGCGTCGACCTTGCTGCACAAGCAGCCCGACGATGTCTGGCGCGTCGATTTCCAGATCGGCTGGGACGTCGACCGCAAGGAAGAACTCAAGGAGGAGAATGTCCGCCGTCGTCTGAGCGCCTTCCTCGGGCCGGATGTGGAGTACGACATCGTGTGGTCGTCGATCTACACCTTCCAGTGCAAGCGCATGGCGAGCTTCCGTCACGGGCACATATTCTTCGCCGGGGACTCGGCGCACCAGGTGTCGCCCTTCGGCGCGCGCGGCGCGAATTCGGGCATGCAGGACGCCGACAACCTTGGCTGGAAGCTGGGGCTGGTGATCCAGGGCAAGGCACCGGAAACGCTGCTCGACACATATTCCGAGGAGCGGGTCCACGGCGCGGACGAAAACATCCTGAACTCGACCCGGTCCACCGATTTCATCACTCCGAAATCCGAGATCAGCAAGATCTTCCGCGACGCGGTGCTGACGCTGGCGGGCAAGGCTGCTTTCGCCCGGCCATTGGTCAATTCCGGCCGGCTGTCGGTGCCTTGTGTCTATGACGGGTTGTCGCTGAACGGACCGGATGCGTTGCCCGGCGGGCCCGATCGCACCCGCGTGGGCGCACCCATGGTCGATGCCCCTGTCGACGGGGCCTGGCTGCTGGGGATGCTGGGCGGATCGTTCCGGCTTCTGACCATCGACGCCGACGCGCCCGACAGCTTCGATGTGGAGGGGATCGGCGTCACCCGTGTCGCACTATCTGCTGCTGGCAATCCGGAGCTGGCGCGGCGCTACCTCGGCGGGGCGGGTTCGGCTGTCTACCTGATGCGCCCCGACCAACATGTCGCGGCACGCTGGGACAGCTACGACGAAGCCGCCGTGCGCAGGGCCGTCCGTATCGCGACCGGACGCGCTTGAGGAGGACCCGGACATGACAAAGCTGAACACCGACCCGAACCTCGCGAATCCGGACGATTTCTACGCCAGGCTTCTGTCCGTCCACGAAGGCCGGTCCAAGGAGGAGAGCGATGCGATCAACGCCCGGCTCGTCCTGATCCTGTGCAACCACATCGGCGATGCAGCGGTACTGGACGAGGCTCTGGCCCTCGCCACCGACGTCTGACCCGCGCAAGGAGGAGGTGGATGAATGTCGGCAAGATTCACCCTGTCGCCGATCGCCGCACGGCCGCCGGGAAAGCGAACAGGGCCTGACGAAACCTGCCGGTGCGGGGTGAGAAACAAACCCCCGCGCGCGGCCCTGCTGCAGAAGGACACTGTGTCATGAACGATTTGGAACCCAAGGGCCTGACCCAGGCCGACGGCGGCACGACGACGCCCGGCTACATGCCAGGCTTCGGCAATGACTACGAGACCGAGGCGCTGCAGGGCGCCTTGCCGCAAGGCATGAACAGCCCGCAGAAATGCAATTACGGACTCTACGGCGAGCAGCTTTCCGGCACCGCCTTTACCGCGCCGAGCCATCAGAACGAACGCACCTGGTGCTACCGCATCCGGCCCTCGGTCAAGCATTCCAGCCGCTACGAGCGCATTGATGTGCCCTACTGGAAAACCGCGCCGAACGTGGTCGACGGAGTGACTTCGCTCGGCCAGTACCGCTGGGATCCGGTGCCCCATGGCAAGGAGGCGCTGACCTGGATCACCGGCATGCGCACCATGACCACGGCGGGCGATGTGAACACGCAGGTCGGCATGGCAAGCCATATCTACCTGGTTACAGAGTGCATGAAGGACGACTACTTCTTCTCGGCGGACAGCGAGTTGCTGATCGTGCCGCAGGAAGGGCGCCTGCGCTTTGCCACGGAACTGGGCATCATCGACCTGGAGCCGAAGGAGATCGTCGTGGTCCCGCGTGGCCTTGTCTACCGGGTGGAGGTGCTGGAGGGCCCGGCGCGCGGCTTCGTCTGCGAGAATTACGGCCAGAAGTTCGAGTTGCCGGGCCGTGGGCCGATCGGCGCCAACTGCATGGCCAACCCGCGCGACTTCAAGGCGCCCGTGGCGGCCTTCGAGGACCGCGAGGCGCCGTCCACCATCACCATAAAGTGGTGCGGGCAGTTCCACCGCTGCGAGATCGGGCATTCGCCGCTGGACGTGGTCGCCTGGCACGGCAACTACGCGCCGGTGAAATACGACCTGCGCAACTACTGCCCGGTGGGCGCGATCCTGTTCGATCACCCGGACCCGTCGATCTTCACCGTGCTGACTGCGCCCTCCGGCGTGCCGGGCACCGCCAATATCGACTTCGTGCTGTTCCGCGAACGCTGGATGGTGATGGAGAATACCTTCCGTCCGCCCTGGTATCACAAGAACATCATGTCCGAGCTGATGGGCAACATCTACGGCCAGTACGACGCCAAGCCGCAAGGCTTCGTCCCCGGCGGCATGAGCCTGCACAACATGATGCTGCCGCACGGGCCGGACAAGAACGCCTTCGAGGGCGCGTCGAATGCCGACCTCAGGCCCGAGAAGCTGGACAACACCATGTCCTTCATGTTCGAGACCCGCTTCCCCCAGCATCTGACCGAGTTCGCGGGCAAGGAAGCGCCGCTCCAGGACGACTACATCGACTGCTGGGACAGCCTCGAGAAGAAGTTCGACGGCACGCCGGGCAAGAAATGAGGCTCTTCACCTATTGGCGGTCGACCACCGCCTACCGGGTGCGGATCGCACTGAACCTGAAAGGGATCGCCTATGAGGCGGTCCCCGTGAACCTCGTCTCGGGCGAGCAGGGAGCGGCCGAGTATGTCGCACTCAACCCTGGACGGGGGGTGCCGACGATGGTGCTGGACGATGGCACCGTGCTGACCCAATCCATGGCAATCCTCGAATGGCTGGACGACGCTTATCCCGCGCCGCCCCTGCTGCCTTCCGATCCGCTTGACCGCGCAAAGGTGCGCGCCGCCGCCCTGGCTGTGGCGACGGACATCCACCCGGTGAACAACCTGCGCGTGGTCGACAAGCTGAAATCCATGGGACACAGCCAGGACGAGGCCGTGGCCTGGATGAACGACTGGATGACCCGCGGCTTTGCCGCCGTCGAGGCGCTGATCGCGCCCGACACGCCGTTCTGCTTCGGCGACGCGCCGGGGCTGGCGGACCTTTGCCTCGTGCCGCAGCTCTTCAACGCCCATCGCTGGGGCTGCGACCTGACGCCCTTCCCTCGCCTGACCGGGATCGAGGCCCGCTGCCTCGTCCTGCCGGCCTTTGACGCGGCCCGCCCCGAAAACCAGCCCGACGCGACCTGAGGAGACCCCGCCCATGACCGACCTGATCCGTTCCTGGGTCAAAAGCGCCAATGCGCCCGACACCGACTTTCCGCTGAACAACCTGCCCTATGGCGTCTTTTCCGTGGACGGCGGCGATCCGCGCTGCGGCGTGGCCATCGGCGACCAGATCCTCGACGTGGCGCAGATGGAGGCTGATGGCCTTCTGGACTGTGGCAGGGCGCTGCAATCCGGACGCTGGAACGCCTTCATGGCGCAAGGCAATTCCGCGTGGGCCGCGCTGCGCGCCACGTTGACCGACATGCTGGCGGAGGGGAGCGACCGGCAGGCGGCGCTGCGTGGCTATCTTGTCGCGCAATCCGGGGCAGTGCTGCACATGCCCTTCGACGTGACCGAATACACAGATTTCTACGCGGGCCGGCACCATGCCTTCAACGTCGGCACCATGTTCCGCGGCCCGGAGAACGCGCTGCCGCCGAACTGGCTGCACATCCCCATCGGCTACAACGGGCGGGCCTCGTCGGTCGTCGTCTCCGGCACGCCGGTCACACGGCCCAACGGGCAGCTCAAGGGCCCGAACGACGACGCGCCGCGCTTCGGTCCGTCGCAGCGCTTCGATATCGAGCTCGAGATGGGCGCCATCGTCGGTCAGCCGTCGAACGGCCCGATCTCGGTGGCCGATGCCTTTGACAACATCTTCGGCTACGTGCTGCTGAACGACTGGTCCGCGCGTGACATCCAGGCCTGGGAATACCAGCCGCTGGGGCCGTTCCAGGCCAAGGCCACCGCCACGACGATCAGCCCGTGGATCGTCACCGCCGCCGCGCTGGAGCCGTTCCGCGCCTCGGCGCCCGAGCGGGAGAAGCCGCTTCTGCCCTATCTCGCCGAACCCGCGCCGATGCTCTACGATATCGCGCTGGAGGTCGGTCTGACACCGGAAGGCGGGCGCGAAACGGTGATTTCGCGGACCAATCTCAAGGAAATGTACTACTCCGCGGCCCAGCAGCTTGCCCATCACACCAGCTCGGGCTGCCCGATGCGGGTCGGCGACCTCTTGGGCTCCGGCACGATCTCGGGGCCGGAGCGGCAGAACCGCGGCTCTCTCCTCGAATTGAGCTGGGGCGGGAAGGAACCGTTCGACCTGGAGACCGGCGAAACCCGCAGCTTCATCGAGGACGGCGACACCATGACCCTGCGCGGCGCCGCCGAGGGCAATGGCTTCCGCATCGGCTTTGGCGAGTGCACCGGGCAGCTTCTTCCCGCGCGTAAGCTCGAGGGCGGACAATCGTGACCGACGAGGTCCTCCTGGTCCATTCGGACCGGCGCATCGCGCGGTCGGAGATCGTCCGCTTCGGCACTTTTTTCGGCAGGCACTCCAGCGCAACCGTGACCAGCGGGGCCGATCCGAGGTCCCTCGCGCTCAACGAACCCGAACGGTTCCGGAGTGTCCTCTGGGACCACATGGGCGACATTGGCGAAAAGGGTCAAGGGCCCAGCGTCTTCGGCGATGCCAAGATGACGAGCTCCTCGACCGCCTCACCCACGACTGCGACATCGTCAAGATGGGCAACGAAAGCTGGCGCTTCAAAACCCGAGCCTGAGCCCCGCTCCCCCGCCGACCAGGCCACCTGAAAGCTTCGCCGCAGGCCGGCTATCCGCACGCAAGAGGGGTCCCCCTTTGCAAGCCGATCGGGGGTCCCGGTTCGATGGCGATTGACACTTCGGAGAGATGTCGAGGCCGTGCACGGCCGCTGCATGGGTGATGATCATCTTGATCACGCCGATGTCGATCCCCTTGGGTCACCGACCCGCACCTTGCTCCGCGCGCATCTTGCCGTAGTCGATCAGCTTCTGCCGATCCAGGTGGCCGATCCGTTCCTTGCCGAAATCGCGCTTGAGCGTGGTCAGCGTGGCGGCCTTGCTGCGTCGGGGCGGTTTCCCTACCTCGCACATATCGGATATAGGAAGGTCGATGAGGTCGCCAAAGGTCTGGAGGCGGGAGACGGACGACTTGTTCGGCGCCAGCCCCCGTTCGACGCGGGTCTCCGCCTGGCGGGCCCAGCGATGGGCGTCGTCGCGGCGAAGGAACGTCTCGCTCGCGTGAGCCACCCTTTCGTATGATCTGGACGCGGGTCAGGCACCGGAAGGAAGCTTGGTGATGGTGGCCATTTTCGTGTGCGCTGTATGTGCAATGAGTCGTCGTAGGGGGGCAAATTCGGGGATATCGGGGCGTATTCCAGCGTAGCAGCCGTCGCCGCCAACAGTTTGAAGATACACAAAAAATGCAAATAAATCAACACGCTAGATTGTCCACGGCCCCCATGATGGACTGGGCCGACCGGCACTGCCGGTACCTCCACCGGCTGATGTCGCGCCGGGCGCTGCTCTATACCGAGATGGTCACCGCACCGGCGCTGGTGCGAGGCGGCGCGCGGCACCTGATCGCCTTCGATCCGGCGGAGCATCCGGTGGCGCTGCAGCTCGGCGGTTCGGATCCGGGCGAACTGGCCGAAGCGGCGTCGATGGCGGCCGAGGAGGGGTTCGACGAGATCAACCTCAATGTGGGCTGCCCGTCGGACCGGGTGCAGTCGGGCTGTTTCGGCGCGGTTCTGATGGAGCGGCCGGGCCTGGTGGCGGACTGCGTGCGGGCGATGATCGCCGCGCAGCCGGTGGAGGTGACGGTGAAGTGCCGGATCGGCGTCGACGACCAGGAGCCGCGCGCGGTGCTGCCCGATTTCCTCGCCCGGATCCGCGATGCCGGGGTGGGCCGGGTCGCGATCCACGCGCGCAAGGCCTGGCTCCAGGGGCTCTCGCCGAAGGAGAACCGCGACATCCCGCCCCTCGACTACGGGATCGTTCACGACATGAAGGCCGCGTTCCCGGATCTCCATGTCTCGGTCAATGGCGGCATCGGCAGCCTCGACGCGGCCGAGGCGTTCCTTGCTGCCGGACTCGACGGGGTGATGATCGGCCGTGCCGCCTATCACACGCCGGCGGAGATCCTGCTCGAGGCCGATGCGCGGATTTTCGGCGAGACGGGACAGGCGCAAAGCCGCGAAGATGTGGTGCGGGCGATGCTGCCTTACATCGCCAGGCATCTCGACGAGGGCGGGAAACTCCACGCGGTGACCCGCCACATGCTGGGGATCTTCGCCGGCATGGCGGGCGCGCGGGCCTGGCGCCGGATCCTGAGCGAGAAGGCGCATCGCGATGGCGCGGGGGTGGAGGTGGTGCTCGAGGCGCTCGACCGGGTCGTGCTCGCCCGCGCGGCATGATCGGGCTCGAGGGCGCGGGCTGGGCCCGATTCCCGGCCGACCGGGAGAGCCTCGCATGGGCCCGGGCGGCGCGCGTGGCGGCGGATCGGGCGATTGCCGACCCGGCGAACGCCCATTGGCTGCAATGCGAAGGGACCTGGTTCGTCGGCGTGAACATCCTCGACACGATGCCCGCCGGAAATATCGGCGATGTGCCGCTCGCCGGTCCGGCCCTCACGGCCCTCCGCGCGGCGGGGCTCTGGCCCGCGGCCTGGGACCGGGCGCAGGTCTCGGTGATCCATCCGGGCTATCCGCGCCCCCGCGCCGGCGAAAGCGCGGCCGGTTTCCGCTACCGACGCGACAGGGATGCGGCGCATGTGGACGGGCTCATGGCCATGGGGCCCGAGCGGCGCCGGATGATGCGGGAATTCCACGGCTTCATTCTCGGCCTGCCGCTTTCGGAGGCCGATCACGGCGCGGCGCCGCTTGTGGTCTGGGAAGGCAGCCAGCAGATCATGGCGCGGGCATTCCGGGCAGCACTGGCCGGGCGGAAACCGGAAGATTGGCCGGAGATCGACCTCACGGAGATCTATCAGGAAGCGCGCCGCGAAGCCTTCGCGTGCTGCCCGCGCGTCCCGATCCATGCCTGTCCCGGCGAGGCCTATCTCCTGCACCGCTTCGCGCTTCACGGCGTGGCGCCCTGGGCCGATGGCGCGAAATCCGAGCGAGCGGGACGGATGATCGCCTATTTCCGGCCGGAGATCGCCGCCAAGGAATGGCTGGACGGGTAGGCCGGAGGCGCCGCCCGATGCGCGTGAGCGGCCCCTCCATCTGGCCGAAAATACTCTGGGGGAGGCGCCCGGAGGGCGCCGGGGCAAAGCCCCCAATCGCCTCAGGCCGCCGAATGCACCGGCGCCGGCATCTCCACCGCACCGCCCGCCCGGGGCGATTCCGCCATGCCGGCGCCCACCGCGCGGCCCCAGGCATGCACATCGTAGCGCGCGATCGCCTGGCGCAGCATCTCCATCCGGCCGCGCCGTTCCTCGGGCTCCATCTCCAGTGCCAGGCGGATCGCCTCGTCCATCGAGCGGTAGGAGAACGGGTTGGCGATCACCGCCGCGCCCAGCTCCACCGCCGCTCCGGCGAATTCCGACAGCACGAGCACCCCGTCGCCGTCGACCCGCGCGGCGGTGAATTCCTTTGCGACGAGGTTCATCCCGTCCGCCACCGGGGTGATCCAGGCCACGTCCGCGGCGCCGTAGTAGGCAACGAGCTCGGCAAAGGGAATCGCCCGGGAGATCAGTGCTATAGGCTGCCAGTCGAGCGTGCCGAAGCGGCCGTTGATCCGTCCCGAGATCTGCTCGATCTCGCCCTGGATCGCCTCATATGCCGCCATGCCCCGGTTTGCGCTGACCGAGACGAACATCAGCCGGACCTTGCCAATGAGCTCCGGGTTCTTTTCCAGAAGACGCTCGTAGCTCTCAAGCTGCTCGACGCCGCCTTTGGTGTAGTCGGTGCGCCCGACCGACACGATCAGTTTCTGGTCGCCCAAGTCGCGGCGGATTTCCCGGATCTTACGCTGCGTCTCGGGATCGCGGGCGCGCCCCTCGATGAAGCCCACATCCACGCCTACCGGCGCTACGCTGACAGAGACCGCGTGGCCCCTGTGGCTGAGCCGCGTCGGCACGCTGCGTTCGTTGAGCGCCGTGCCCTCGTTCAGGAGCGTCTCGGATACCGGCTCGCGTTCCTCGACCGTCACGTCGCAAAGACTGCGGGCGACCGAGACGAAGTTCGCCGCATAGCGCGGGATGTGAAAGCCCACCACGTCGCAGGCGAGAAGGCTTTCGACGATCTCGCGCCGCCAGGGCAGCATGTTGAACACGTCCGCCGCGGGGAAGGGCGTGTGGTGGAAGAAGGCGATCCGCACGTCGGGGCGGAGCTGGCGCAGGTAGCCCGGCACCAGCCAAAGATTGTAGTCGTGGATCCAGACGAGCGCGCCCTGCGCCGCCTCCGCTGCCGCCGCCTCGGCGAAGCGCCAGTTCACCTCGCGGAAATTCGGCCAGTCCACCGGGTCGTAATTGTAGCGCTCGCGGAAGGAATGCAGGATCGGCCAGAACGCCTCCTTCGAGGTCACGTGGTAGAACTCGTGAACCTGCTCCTTCGACAAGGGCAGGCGCGAGACCGAATAGCGCCCATAGGCGTCGTCGATCTCGATCACCGTGTCGAAATCCGGGTTGGAGGTGTCCTCCGCAAGCTTCCACGCCACCCAGGCGCCGTGCTCGACCTTGCCGAAGAAGCTCTTCAGCGTCGGCACGATTCCGTTCGGGCTCTTGTTTTCCTTCAGGACGGTCTTGCCGTCCTCCACGACCTCCTCATAGGGCTGGCGGTGGTAGACGATGACCAGGTCTGAAGACATCCGATCCTCCTCAGTTCCGCGACAGGAGGTTGAAGGCGATGATCGCCTCGGCGATGCCAGCAACGCCCTCCTGGCGGGCCAGGTGCACGTGCTCGAGCCCGGCGAGGCGCTCGACCAGCGCGGGTTCCGATCCGCCCACGGCCACGGCGTTCAGGCCCATCGACAGCATCGAATGGTCGTTCATCGTGTCGCCCGCGACAAGGCAGCGGCGGTTGTCGATCCCCAGATGGGTCAGGAGCCTGAGGAGCGACGGCCCCTTGGAGACGCCTTTCGGAAGGACGTCGAAATACCGGTTGTCCGAGATCAGCGAGTCGAGCCCGAGTTCGGCGACGGTGTCTTTCGCGGCTTCGTCGAAACGGCTCGGATCCATGTCATAGCTCACCCGGTAGCGAAACGCGGTGCCCTGGAGCCTCAGTCCCGGCGCGTGGTGCAGCCTCGCTTCGATCTTGGCGGAGGAATCGCCCCAGGCCTCCGCGATCGCGGCCTCAAGCTCGGCGATCGGCGCCAGCAGGTGGTCGCTCCCCACCTCGGCGATCGTGGTGCCCACGTCGCCCACCACATAGTCGGGCCGCGGCACGCCTTTGCGCTTGGTCAGGTGGGTGATGTGGCCCGGGTCGCGCCCGGTCACGAAGATCAGGCCGACGCGCACCCGGTTGGCCTCGATCCAGTCGTAGAAGGTTTTCCGGTCGGCATCGGAGCCGCCGAGGAAGGTGCCGTCGAGATCGGTCGCGAGAACCAGGTCCTTGCTGGCGATGGAGGGAATGCTCAGGGTTTCGTGACGGGTCATGATATCCTTTCTGCAAGAGTTGCGATGGCCTGGTCGGAGGCCGGGTGATCGAAGGAGAGCCCGAGGGCCCTCGGTTCGGATTCTATCGGGCGCGCCCAGAGCGCGGCGAAGGCGGGCCCGAGTTCGCTGCCATCGTGGAGGATCGCCCGGACCGTCTCGCAGATCGGCATCGACACTCCCACGCGGCGCGCGAGGTCGGTCACCGACTTCGCGTTGAACTCGCCCTCCACGACGATCGACGCCCCGTCGAAGCAGTCCGCGCGGGGCACGCCCCTCCCCAACTGCTCACCGAGCGACATGTTCCGTGACGTTGTCGATGCGCAGGTCAGGGCGAGGTCGCCCACGCCCGACAGGCCGGTCACCGTCTCGCGCCGCCCGCCCAGCGCCTCGGCCAGCGCCTTCATCTCGTCGACGCCCCTTGTGATCAGCGCGGCGCGGGTGTTCTCGGCGAACCCGGCGCCGGTCATCATCCCGCACGCGATGGCGATCACGTTCTTCACCGCGCCGCCGATCTCGACGCCCACGAGGTCGTCGGAGATATAGGCGCGGAAGCTCCCGGTGCTGAGCGAGACGGCAAGGCGCACCGCCGGGCTTTCGCCCGGGTGCAGCCGGTCCTCGTAGCTGAACGGAAACGCCACTGTCGCCGCCGTCGGGTGACCGAGCGCGGTCTCCTGCGCGAAGGTCGGACCCGAGACGACGCCCATCGGATGGCCGGGAAGCTCCTGCTCGGCGACCTGGGTCATGAGAAACCCACTCTCGGGTTCGATCCCCTTGGCGCAGATGGCCACCGGTACGCCCGGGTCGATGAATTCGGCCACTTCTCGCGCGACAGTCCGGACGCTCCGCGACGGCACGACGATCATCACCGCCTCGGCCCCCGACAGTGCCGCCCTGAGGCCGCGACACGCCTTGAGACCTTCGGGCAGAGGCACATCCGGCAGGTAGCGCGCGTTTGTGCCGCTGGCGTTGATCTCGTCCACCACTTCCCGAGACCGGCCCCAGAGCCGGACTTCGGCTCCGGCCTGCCGCGCCGTGGCGGCGAGTGCCGTACCCCAACTGCCGGTACCGATCACCGCGATCTTGCCGTAGGGACTGGCGCAATAGGGCAGGGCGGCGCCCGAAACGGGTTCCAGGTTCATATGTCTCCGCAGGTCTTTTCCGGCCCGTGCCGCTCACGAAGGCGCGCGTCGCGCTGCCCGAGCGGGTGGAGGGACTTCACCGGTCGATCTTGCCACCTCGCTCTCTAGGATGGGGCGGCAGCGCGGCATTTCAACCGTCCCGCACAAGTTTCGCCGCAGCGCAGCACCAATCGTTGCCTAATTGCCTGTCTTTTCCGCAAACATGGCGTGCGCTGCGCGGCATTTGCGGAGAATTGCCCCAAATCTTGTGGTCTTCGACGGGATTCCCCACCGATCTTTTGACCTTCCACGGCGGCGGCCTAACGTTTTCTTGCAGTTGCAGAACCACTGCAGTGTGGAACAGTAGGAGTTGAAAACGGCATGAGACATCCTGTCAGAACGGCGATCTTCCCCGTGGCCGGAATGGGCACCCGGTTCCTGCCAGCCACGAAAGCGACCCCGAAGGAACTCCTCCCCGTGATCGACACGCCCTTGATCCAGTATGCCATCGACGAGGCGCGCGATGCCGGGATCGAGCGGATGATCTTCGTGAGCCATCCGTCGAAATCCGCCATCGAACGCCATGTGATGGACGACGCCGAACTCCGCGCGACGCTCAAGGAGCGCGGCAAGACGGCCATCGCCGATGCGCTCGAAGAACGCGCCTTCCATCCCGGCGACGGCAACGTGATCTTCACCATGCAGGACGAACCCCTCGGTCTCGGCCACGCGGTGCTCTGCGCGCGCGACCATGCGCTGCCCGGTCCGGTGGCGGTGCTCCTGCCCGACGACCTGATCTTCGGAGAAAAAGGCTGCCTCGCCGAGATGATCGAGGCCTACGAGGCCGGCGCGGCCGGACATCTCGTGGCGACGATGCGCGTTCCGGAAGAGGACACCTCGAAATACGGCATCCTTTCCGTCATCGCCGAACGGGGCCCGGTGCTCGCCGCCGACGGCATGGTCGAGAAACCCGCCCCCGAAGACGCGCCCTCGCGCGATGCCGTGGTCGGCCGCTACGTCCTCGACGGCTCGATCTTCGAGGACCTCGCCTCGCAGCCGCCGGGTGCCGGCGGAGAGATCCAGTTGACCGATGCCATCGCCCGCGGGGCAGGTCGGATCGGCCTTGCCGGTTTCCGCTTCTCAGGCACCCGCTTCGATTGCGGCTCCAAGGCAGGGATGCTCTCGGCTACCCTGCACCTCGCCCAGGGCGATCCGGCGCTGCAGGAGGTGCTGGTGGCCTGGAGGGACCAGACCCGCCCTTTCCCGGACGCGGCCTGGGCGGCGGAATAGCCGCGCTCGCCGGTCCCCAATCCCAGAGTCGTCAGGCGTGGCCAGCGCCGCCCGACAACGTGATCGCCTTCCCGTTCCGCTCCCGACGGTAGGGCCCGGAGCCTCGACCGCGGTGGCGGGGCAACCGAGAGACTCCGGCTGAAGGCCAGGGCTGCGGAGGCATATATCCTACCGCGTCCCGGCGAACCGCGTTGCCCAGTCAGCGCGCTCCTCGTCGGAAATCTTCCGGAACAGGTTCTCCGGCACGGTGAACGCCTGCCCCTCCGGCAAGGCAGCGAGCGCCGCATTCACATCGTCCGGCCAGTCCGCGCCCGCGCCCATCGCCGCCAGCATCGCCGCCGCTGCATCGGGAATGAAGGGCGCGGAAATCGCCGCGTGGAAGCGGATCAGGTTCAGCGAAAAACGCACGATCGCCGCCGCCCGTACCGGGTCGGTCTTGAACACCGCCCAGGGTTCGGCCTCCTGCAAGTACTCGTTGCCGATTACCCAGATCGCGCGCAGCTCCGTCGCGGCCTTCCGGACCTCGATCGCCTCCATGTGCCGCTGGTAGCTCTCCAGCCGCTCCTCCAGCGCCGCGATTACTGCAGCTTCGGGCGCGTCGTAGGCGCCGCCCTCCGGCACCGCCTCGCCGAATTTCGACCGACAGAATTTGGTGACGCGCGAGACGAAGTTGCCCAGAACGTCGGCAAGATCCTTGTTCACCGAGGCCTGGAAATTCTCCCAGGTGAACTCGCTGTCGGAACTCTCCGGCGCATGGCTCAAGAGCCACCAGCGCCAGTAATCCGCCGGCAGGATCGAGAGCGCCTGGTCCATGAACACCCCGCGACCCTGCGAGGTGGAGAACTGGCCGCCATCGTAGTTCAGGTAGTTGAACGACTTGATGTAATCGACGAGCTTCCACGGCTCGCCCGAGCCGATGATCGTCGCCGGGAAACTGAGCGTGTGGAACGGAACGTTGTCCTTCCCCATGAACTGCACATAGCGCACGTCACCGGCGCCCCTGTCGGTCCGCCACCAGCGCTCCCAGGCCGCGTCCGGCTCGCCGCGTTCGTCCGCCCATTCCTTCGCGCAGGCGATGTACTCTATGGGCGCGTCGAACCAGACGTAGAAGACCTTGCCTTCCATGCCGGGCCAGGGCTCCGTGCCCTTCCTGACCGGGATCCCCCAGTCGAGGTCGCGCGTGATTCCCCGGTCTTGCAACCCGTCGCCGTCGTTCAGCCATTTCTTCGCGATCGACGTCGTGAGCACGGGCCAGTCCGCTTTCGAGTCGATCCAGGCCGACAACTCCCCCCTCAGCGACCGCTGCTTGAGATAGAGATGCTTTGTCTCCCGCACCTCCAGGTCTGTCGAGCCCGAAATCGCCGAGCGCGGATTGATGAGGTCTGTCGGATCGAGCTGCTTGGTGCAGTTCTCGCACTGGTCGCCGCGGGCGCGGTCGTAGCCGCAATTCGGGCAGGTTCCTTCGATATAGCGGTCCGGCAGGAACCGCGCGTCGGCGATGGAATAGACCTGCCGCTCGGTCACTTCCTCGATCAGCCCGGCCTCGGCCAGCCGCCCCGCGAAATGCTGGGTCAGCGCGTGGTTCTGCGGCGAGGACGACCGCCCGAACTTGTCGAAGGACAGCCGGAACCCGTCCGACAGCGCTTTCTGCACCTCCCACATCTCGGCGCAATACTCGGCCACCGGCTTTCCCGCCTTCGCCGCCGCGAGCTCCGC
Source organism: Paracoccaceae bacterium (assembly GCA_050299695.1). GTDB lineage: Bacteria > Pseudomonadota > Alphaproteobacteria > Rhodobacterales > Rhodobacteraceae > Ovoidimarina. The sequence continues at coordinate 2,475 of JBNKWI010000015.1, read as the reverse complement.
CGGCGTGCCGTGTTCGTCGGTCGCACAGAGGAATAGCACTTCGTGGCCCCTCGCGCGGCAGTAGCGGGCATAAAGATCGGCCGGGAGTTGGCTGCCCACGAGATTGCCCAGGTGCTTGATCCCGTTGATGTAGGGGATCGCCGAAGTGATGAGGATACGTGCCATGCCTGCCTTGCCCTGAACGACGGTCCGAAAATGCCCAAGATCAGGACCCTGGAGCCTTTCGCGCGCGAATGGCTTTAGCGCAGAGCGCCGGGAGCGTCACCCCCGGCTTTCGCAGCGGCGGGCAGGGCGGGCTCAGTCGTCCCGTGGTCGCTTCGTGGCGATGTCGAGAAACACCACCGCCCCGAGCCCGATGGTCGTGACGAGCGTCGCGGTCTGCCCGGCTGCGAGCGACAGGGCAAGGCACAGGCCCAGAGGGGCGGCCAGCCTTGCCGGCCTCAAGCTCATGAATCCGCCGAGCGCGGCCAGGGCGACGGTCAAGAGTACCAGCGGCACCAGGAGGATCGCGCGCTTGGTGGCGGCCAAATAGGCGCTTCCGACGATATGCTCCGGGCCGATCATCAGGCAGAGCGCCGAGGCGAGCACCAGAAGCCCTCCCGCGAGCAGCCCGGGACCGCCCCCGCCACAGATCCAGTGCCGGATCGCCAGCGCCGCCGCGGCCAGGAACGCCATCGCAGCCAGCCAGTCCGCCGGGCGTCCCCGGAAGGCCTCCTCCACGCTGAGCGTCATGATCGTCGCGGCTGGCGTCAGGACGACAAGCGCCCCCACCAGCCACCAGCGCAGCTCGATCAGGGCAGCGAAAACCCGGTCCGCCTGGCGGCGTTCCAACAGCTCCGCCGAACTGCCGAGCGCGACCCCGAGCACGATCAGCATGCCGACAAGCTCGGTGCCCTCCTCGACGGAGGTCCGGATGGCGTTGGCGAGCGGCCCCTCGAACACAAGAACATCGCCGAGAAATTCCTGCAACGCGACGGACCCCAGAAGCGCGAAGCCCGTCATCAGGATGCAGACCTGTCGCCGGAACCTGCGCTCCGCCGTCCACAGAAGGGTCAGCGCCCGGAGCAGGAGAGCGCCCAGCGCGGCGCCGACAGGCAGAACCGGGCCCCAGTTGCCCACGCCCATCGCCTCGCCCAGCAGGCCCAGCCGCTCGTGCAGAGATCCGATTTCGTCGGCGCTCAGGAAGAAGAGGATCCCCGCGATGATCGCCCAGGCCTGCGCGGCGCGCGGCTGGCCCTCGCGAAATCGCGTATGCCCGTCCATGGCATGCAGCGCGCCGAGCGCAAGGAGCGTGCCGGAGAACCACGCGGCGAGGTTGTTTTCATAGCCCAGGTGGAATTGCCGCGGCAAGAAGGGAAGCCAGACCGACTCGTTGGCGATCTGCCGGTATTCGAGGAAGAAGGTGGAGACGACGAGAAGGGCCGCTATTCCCGAACAAGCCAGAAACTCCACGGAAAACACCCGCGCGGAGCTCTGCCGCGCCACCACCGATACAGTCATTGCCACCACACCGCGAAAGGTTGCGAAACCTTCGAATCCTTGCCATGCGCTTGCGAGTCCGCGCAAGCGGTTCCCCGCAGGGACGCGCGGCTCGCATCGATGGCTTTCGCGGATCGGGGATTGTCGCCCGCGCGGCAGCAATCCGGCGGGCGGGGCGGAGCGGTGTGGCGGTCAGCCCGCCATCCGCTCCTCGAAGCTCTTCTCGATGAAGGAGGGCAGGTGGTCGCCCATGCCGATCACGGCCTCGTCCCGGCCACCCGCGCCACGGCCCCTGTCGCGTCCGCGCCCGCCACGGCCGCGTTCCTCGCGCTCGGCGCGTTCCGGTGCGGGAGAGGCCACGGCCTCCTCTTCCGGGCGCTCGTCGCGCTTCCGGCCACGCCCTCCCCGCGCCCGGCTGCGCGCGGGTCTTTCGGTCTCGTCAGCCCCGGCCGCTTCGGCTTCGGGCGCGGCGCTCATCGGGTTCTCGAGCCGCGGGATCGCCTTGTCGATCAGCTTCTCGACCGCCGCCAGCGCCTTTTCGTCCGAGGTCGAGCACAGCGTGATTGCCTTGCCCTCGCGGCCCGCCCGGCCGGTCCGGCCGATCCGGTGCACGTAGTCTTCGGGATGGCCGGGAACGTCGAAATTGAACACGTGGCTCACCGCCGGGATGTCGAGCCCCCGCGCCGCAACATCCGACGCGATCAGGAGCCGGATCTTCCCGTCGCGGAACCCGTCCAGCGTCCGCGTCCGCTGCGACTGCTCCAGGTCGCCATGGATCGGCTCGGCGTTGTAGCCGTATTTCTTCAGGCTCTTCGCGACGATATCGACATCGGTCTTGCGATTGCAGAAGATGATCGCGTTCGTGCACTTGTCGCCCTCGCCGTCGATCATCGCCCGAAGCAGCGCGCGCTTCTCCGAAGCCGCCCGGTCGCGCCGCGCGGCGCGGGCCATGACGACACCCTGCTCGATGGTCTCCGAGGCTGTGGCCTGCCGGGC
>JBNKWI010000014.1:0-51382 GCA_050299695.1 Paracoccaceae bacterium | reverse complement strand
GTAGAGCTGCGGTGTCGCCGAATCCGCCTCTGCTGTCGTCTAGCCAGAGCTGACTCGATGACGCGTCAGCGGTCATCGTCAGCCTCGACGCGGCGCTGTCCGGTGCGGCGACCGCGCGCCCGCCGCTGGTTCTGACCTTCGACGATGGCGACCGGGGGCTTGCCGACCACCTGCTGCCGATCCTGCGCGCCACACCGGTGCCGGTGACGGTCTATGTGGCCACGGGCCAGTTCGAGACCGGTCAGCCGTTCTGGTTCGATCGGGTGGTGAACGCGCTGCAGGGGCCGGGCACGGTCCGGCTGGAGGGGCTGGGCGCGTGGACGCTGCCCGGCACCGGGGACCGGGCGCACTGGGAGGCGCTCGGGCCGATTCTCCAGGCGCTGAAGGCGGCGGATCCCGCCCGGCGCGAGGCGCTGGCCGACCGGGTTGCGGCCCAGGGCACTGCCGCCCCGCCCACGCCCGCGCTTGGCCCCATGGGCCGCGACGCACTGGCCGAGCTGGCCGCGACCCCCGGCGTGACCATCGGCGCCCACAGCCACGGTCACGAGCTTCTGGACCAGATCCCGGCGGACGCGGCGCGGGCCAGCATCGTACGGTCGCGCGATCTTCTGCGCGACTGGACCGGCCAGGACGTTCGCCACTTTGCCTTTCCGAACGGCAATTACACCCCGGAACTGCTTGAGTTAGTCACGGATCTGGGCTTTGCCTCGGCCACCATTCTGGAAGACCGCCCGGTGCCCCGCGATGCCGCGCCGGTCGCGCTGCCGCGGATTTCGGTGGGACGCTTTGACAGCGCCGCGCGGGTCCGGCTGCGGCTGGCGGGCCTCTGACGGCGCAAGCCGTCCGCCCCGGTGCGCGGTGGCCCCCGGCCCGGTTCCCAGTGGTTTCTTCACAACGTGCCCGGAATTCCTTGCAATTGCCGTTTCGCCAAACCGGCGTTTTGCACTAGGACACCTGTTGGGGCGCGCAAGGAGTTGCCGGGTTGCGTTTGTTGACAATTTCCTCCTCACCCATGGCCATGGCCAACGGTATGCCGGTGCTCAACACGAAGTTCGCCGCCGGCATGGAGCGCTTCGCCAGGGGGTGGGGCGGTCCGGTGGACTGCCTGTTGCCGCTGCGTGCCGAAAGCGACGCCTTCTCCGAGCCGTTCGACGCCGACCGCCTGCCGTTCGGGTTGCGCCACAGGGCGCCAGGTCACCGGATCGGCGCCGACGATCTGCGGGACGTGGATGTCATTCTGGCCAGTGGCGACATCCACGAGTATCTCGGGCTGGTGCCGCTGGCCCACGGGGCCGGCAAGAAGATCGTCTACGTCGTCGAGCTGACGCCCCAGTCCCGGCGCCAGATCGCGCTTCTGGACCCCGGGCGGTCGCGGTTCCAGAAGCTCAAGACGATGGTCTGGCTCGAACGCCAGGAGATCCTGAGAAAGCAGGCGTTGCGGATGGCGGACGGGCTTCAGGTGAACGGGTATCCGGCGTGGGACCAGTACAGCCGACTGAACGCCAACGCGCTTCTCTATCTCGACAACCGCATTTCCGCGGATCTGCTGGCAAGCCCCGAGGACATGGCGGCGCGCAAGGCCCGCCTGCTGGGGGGCGCGCCGTTGCAGATCGTCCATTCCGGCCGGCTGGAACGGATCAAGGGGTCGCAGGGCCTGACCGCCATCGCGCGCGGCCTGCGCGACCGGGGCGTCCGCTTCGATCTGCATGTCTTCGGGACCGGCAGCCTGGAGGCCGATCTTGCGCGCGAGATCGAGGCCGAGGGCCTGACAGAGGTCCATCTGCACGGTTCGGTCGGTTTCGCCGACGAGCTGGTGCCCTTCTGCCGGGCGAAAGGCGATCTGTTCCTGAGCCTGCATCTGCAGTCGGATCCGTCCTGCACCTATGTGGAAAGCTTCGGCTGCGGCCTGCCGATCCTGGGCTACAGCAACCGGATGTGGACCAGCCTTCAGCGCATGTCGGGCGCGGGCTGGGTGGCACCGATGCGCGACATCGGGGCGGTTGTCGATCGGCTTGTGCAACTGGACAGCGCGCGCGACGAGATCTCGGCGGCCAGCGACAAGGCCCACGAGTTTGCCGCCGCGCATCTGTTCGAGACCGAGTTTTCCCGCAGGCTGGACCAGTTGCGCCAAATCGCTGGCGTGGCGTAATCGTGCAAAAACCCCTTATCAGAGACGTATTATCGCTGGACGCCTGTCTTTCCGGGCACCGGATCGAGGGGCTGTTGGTGGTCTCGCCCCACCTCGACGACGCCGCCTTCTCGCTGGCGGGCCTGATGGGCAGGGTCACGGTGCCGGTGCATGTGCACTCGGTGTTCACCGCCGCCGACGCGGCCTCGGATTCGGCCTGGGCCCAGGCGACGGGCTTTGCGGACGCGACCGAGGAATACGCACACCGCAGGGACGAGGACCGGGCGGCGATGGAACGGCTGGGCGTGCCGTTCAGCCATGGCGGCCTGGCTTTCGGGCGGACCACGGACGCGGCGGCGGAGGGCATGACCGAGAGGGCGCTGGCGCAGGTGTCTGCCGCGCGGACGCTGGCGCTTTTGCCGCTGGGCGCGGGCCGCACCCTCAGCCGGGGCGAAAAGCTGCTGCGCCGGGCGCTTCGGCGGCCCTACGGCTCGCCGGTGCACAGCGATCATGTCTGGGTGCGCGACCGGCTTGGGGCCGCGCTGGCCGGGCGCGAGGACATCGTGACGGGGTATTACGCCGAACTTCCCTATCTCTGGGCCAATTCGGCGCGCGGTCTGGCGGCACGGGCCGCCGGGCTGATCGCGGGCCCCATGGTCCGGGTCACCCATCGCCCCGATGCCGACGCCAGGCTGGCGGTCGCGGCCTGCTATCGCAGCCAGCTTGTGCCGATCCTGGGCGAAAACCCCGCCTATCAGCGCAAGATTTGCACCGCCCCCGAGATCGTCTTCCTGCCGGAGGTTGCGGCATGAGCGTGCCCCGGCTGTTCGCCATCATCGGGACCGCCAAGGCCGGGACCAGCTCGCTGGCCGAATGGCTGGACGCGCATCCCGATTTCCGCCGCGGCTATCACAAGGAGACGCGGGCGTTCTGCGATTTCGCCAGCCGGTCCTGGAGCGGGCCGGGGATCGAGGGCTTCGTGACCGACCGGGTGCAGACTCCCGACGAGCTGGGCGCGAATTACGACGGGCTTGAGCCGCATCAGTGGGCGATCGACGGCTCGACCGATTACCTGTGGTACCCCGGCGCCGCCGAGCGCCTTGCGGCCTATGCCGAGCATCACCCGCTGAAGCTGGTGTGCCTCGTGCGCGATCCGGTCAGCCGGGCGGTGTCGGAATACAACCACACCCTGCGCGCCGGGCTGGAAACCCTGTCCTTCGGCGCGGCGCTGGAGGCCGAGCCCCGGCGGATCGAACAGGGCTGGCAGCCGCTGTTCTATCACCGGCGACGCAGCACGATTTCAGCCGATATCGCCCGGTTCAGAGACATGTTCGGGGCCGATCTGCTGATCCTGGACTATGCCGACCTGGCCGATCCGCAAGCGGTGATCGACCGGGTCTGCGCCTTTGTCGGCGTGCCAAGCTGCCCCTATCGGCCGGGTGAGCGGAACAACCAGTCGTTCCTGCCCCGGAACGCGCTGGCGCGCCACGTGCTGGAGAACCGCGCGATCCGCGGCGCGGCGCGGGCGCTGGTGCCGGACCGGCTGCGGCAGGGGGTCCGGCGGGCGCTCTATACCAATGCGCGGAACCTCGAGACCGTGACCGAGGCCGAGACGGACCGGCTGCGCACGCTGTTGCGGGACGAGATCGACGCCTGTCTGGCGGACCCGGACATCCCCACCGAAAACTGGCGCGAGGCCCTGAAGCGCCGGCCATGATTTTTGACTCATGGACGGCGCTCTGACCAATCGATTTGCCGCAATCGCTCTAGCTGGCCGGTGAGGGCCGCACCCCGTCGGCCTCGCCCGCGAAGAGCCGGGCCAGCCGCGCGGCCTCGGTATCGATGTCGAACTCGGCGGCGACGCGGGCGCGGCCATGAGCGCCCATCGCCGCCCGCCGCTCGGGGTCGCGGGCCAGGGTGCGGATCGCGTCGACCAGCCCGTCGAGATCGCCGGGCGGAACCAGAAGCCCGCTGTCGCCCTCCTCGACCAGTTCGCCCACACCGGCGACCTGGGTGGCGATCACCGGCTTGCCGCTGGCCAGCGCCTCCATCAGGAACACGGGCACCCCTTCGGCGAAACTGGGCAGGATGGCGATGTCGGCTTCTCCAAGCGCCTGAGCCACCTCGTCCTGCGACAGATAGCCGGTAAAGCGCACGCGGTTGCCAAGGGGCCGCGCGGCGTCCTCGATCAGCGCCCGGTCGGGGCCGTCGCCGACCAGCACCAGTTCCAGCTCGGGCAACTCGTCGGTCAGCCGGGTTATCGCGTCGATCAGGATGCGCAGCCCCTTCACCGGTGCGATCCGGCCCACGAAGACCAGCCGGCACTTGCCGTCGGCCCGGTCCCGGGCGGTCCTGGCATAGCGCTCGGGTGCGACGCCGCAATGGATGATGTGGATCCGGTCCCAGTGGTCTGGATCGGAGAAAAACATCAGTTGCGACCTTGCATAGTGACTGATCGTCGAGACAAAGCGCGCCCGCGCGGTCTTTTCGTCCAGCCGCCAGAGATAGGGTTCAAGAAAATCGGCGGGCCCGTGCAGCGTATAGCTGTAGGGGATGCCCGAGATCTCGGAGGCCAGCATTGCCGCGGTGGTCGCGCCGGTGGTGAAATGGCTGTGCAGGTGGGTGACGCCCTCGCGCCGCGCATGCCGGGCCAGGACGGTGGCCTCGGTGAAATAGATCATCTGGTAGAGCGCCGAACGCAGCCCCGGCGACCGGGTCTTCCAAGCCAGCCGCAGGGCGCGGAAGTACCGCCCCGGCGCGGTCAGGGCCGGGCTTTGCGCCCTGAGAAGCGTCACCGGCGAGCGCACCGCCTCAAGCACGTAGAAGGTGGTTCTGGCGGCCTCCTTCTCGGCCGGGCCGGGGTGCTGTTCGGGGGGCGTGCGGCGCATCGAGCATGTGATCACATCCAGCCCCAACCCCCGTAGCGCGGCGATTTCGCGCTGGATGAAGGTCAGCGAGACCAGCGGATACTGGCCCGCCACATAGGCGATGCGCCCTGTCATCGGTTGCGGCCCCGCTGCCAGGCCCAGGCGTCGCGGCACATCCGGTCGATGTCGTGCTCGGCGCGCCAGCCCAGCCGCTCGGCGGCCAGCGAGGGGTCGGCCAGCGAGGTGGCGACATCTCCGGGGCGGCGGTCGGTGATCGCGTAGGGGATCTCGGCGCCGCTGGCGGCGGCGAAGGCGCGGATCATCTCCAGCACCGAATAGCCGCGCCCGGTGCCCACGTTGATGGCGTGCACGCCGGGCGCGCGTCCCGTCAGGTCCAGCGCGTCGAGATGGGCGCGGGCCAGGTCGACCACGTGGATATAGTCGCGCACGCCGGTGCCGTCGGGGGTGTCGTAATCGTCGCCGAAGACCGACAGCCGCTCGCGCCACCCGGCGGCGACCTGCGCGACATAGGGCATCAGGTTGTTGGGAATACCGTCCGGCGCCTCGCCGATCCGGGCCGAGGGATGGGCGCCCACGGGATTGAAATAGCGCAGGTTCACCGCGCCAAGCGCGGCGTTGGCCCGGCCCCAGTCCTCGACGATGGCCTCGACCATGCGTTTCGACTGGCCATAGGGGTTGGTGGGGCGCAGGGGGTGATCCTCGGGGATCGGCACCTGCTCGGGGTCGCCATAGACCGTGGCCGAGGACGAGAAAACGAGCCTGTTACAGGCGATTTCCTCCATTTCCTGGAACAGCGTCAGGCTGCCGGCCACGTTCACGCGGTAATATTCCAGCGGGATCTCGTTTGCCTCGCCCACCGCCTTGAGCCCGGCGAAGTGAATCACCGCCTCGGGCCGGAACGCGGCCAGCGCGCGGCCCAGGGGCGCGGCGTCGGTGATGTCGATCTCGTCCACCTCGGCGGCGCGCCCGGCGATGGCGGCGATGCGCTCGGGCACGTCGCGTTCGGCGTTGGCGAAACTGTCGAGGATCAGCACCTCGTGCCCGGCTTCCAGCAGAGCGACGGTGGTATGGCTGCCGATATACCCGGCGCCACCGGTGACGGCGATTTTCATTCAGGGCACTCCCCGCCAGGGGCTTGCCGGACAAAAGGACAGGAAATCAACGACCACATCATACTCACCACTTTGCTCTGTTTTAGGCGCGTTGGCGAGGGGTGCAACTGCCGATCGGCGGCCGGTCCGGCAGTCCGGAGGGTTGATGCAGCAAGGGCACGGTCGCCGGGGGCTCCGTCATCCCCGCGTTGCCCAAACCCGGCGGACGTGATTTCTCGGGAAGGATAGTAACGATGTTGATGAGTAGAGGCGCATGGCGATCCTACATCCAGTCATTCTGTGCGGCGGAAGCGGAACCCGGCTCTGGCCCTCGTCGCGCAAGGCATACCCCAAGCAATTCGCGCCGCTTCTGGGCGAAAGCAGTCTCTATCAAGGGACTTTGAAGCGGTTCTCGGGCGAAGGCTTTGCCGCGCCCCTGATCATGACGGGCGAGGATTTCCGGTTCCTGGCCGTCGAGCAGGCCGAGGAGCTGGGCCTGGCGGATGCCCGCGTCGTGGTCGAGCCGGTGGGCCGCGACACCGCGCCCGCGATTCTGGCCGCCGCGCTGATGCTGGAGGGCACCCCCGACGATCTGATGCTGGTGGCGCCGTCCGATCACGTGATGGCCGATGTGGGCGCGTTTCACGCCGCGATCCGGGCCGGGCGCGGGGCGGCCGAGGAGGGCGCGCTGGTGACCTTCGGGGTCACGCCCGACCGGCCCGAGACCGGATACGGTTACCTGCAACTGGCGGGGCGCCCCGACGGGGTGACGGCGGTGACGCGGTTCACCGAGAAACCCGACCCGGAGACCGCCGAAGCGATGCTGGAGGCCGGGCATTACCTGTGGAACGCCGGTCTGTTCATGGGCCGGGTCAAGGATTTTATCGCGGCCTTCGAGACCTATGCCCCCGACATCGTCGCCCCGGTCCGGGACGCGGTCGCCGGGGCTGCCGAGGATCTGTCCTTCACGCGGCTGGACGAGGCCTCGTTCGGCGCGGCCCGCGCGATCTCGGTCGATTACGCGATCATGGAAAAGGCCGAGTGGGTCGTGGCGGTGCCGCTGGATTGCGGCTGGTCCGATCTGGGCGCCTGGGACGCGATCCTGACGGCGACGGGGCCGGACACGCAGGGCAACGCGACCTCGGGCGACGTGACGCTGATCGATTGCGAGGGGTCCTACCTGCGCTCGGAAGCAGGCGACATGGCGCTGGTGGGGCTTGGGCTGAAGGGTATCGTCGCCGTGGCGATGCGCGACGCGGTTCTGGTGGCCGACAAGGCGCGGGCGCAGGATCTGAAAAAGGTGGTCGAGACCCTGCGCGCCGCCGGCAAGAGCCAGGCCGACGACTATCCGCGCTTTCACCGGCCCTGGGGCTGGTACGAGACGCTGTGCATCGACCACCGCTTCCAGGTGAAGCGGATCATGGTCAAGCCCGGCGGCATCCTGAGCCTGCAAAGCCACCGGCACCGGTCCGAGCACTGGATCGTGGTGGCGGGCACGGCGGAAGTGACCATCGGCGACGAGGTCAGTCTGGTGACCGAGAACCAGGGGGTCTACATCCCGCTTGGCGCGAAACACCGCATGGCCAACCCCGGCAAGGTGCCGATGTACCTGATCGAGGTGCAGACCGGCGCCTATCTGGGCGAAGATGACATCGTCCGCTACGAGGACATCTACGACCGGTCGTGAAAGGCCCGCCATGGGACCACATGTCATTGTCAGCGGCTATGGCCGGTCCGGGACCAACATGGTTCTGGATATGTTCGATTTCCATGCCCGGACCCACTGCCGGAACGAATCGAACGTGACCGGCACCGCGCTGGACGGTCTTGCCGGGTTCTTTGCCGAGGAGGCCTCCGAGGGGTTCGTGGCGGGCTGGACGGCCGGCCTCGACCGCATGGCGCGTTCGGTGGGGCGGCGGGATCGTCTGCCGGCAAAGGGCAAGGTATTCCTCAGGCGCGGAGCCGTGGCCCGGCTGGCGGGCTGGGCGCAAAGCAAGTCGCGGCTGCGCCGGCTGGCGGGACTCTATCACGACTGGCCCTGTTCGCCCTTGATCTACGACCGCGCCGCGATGGCCCGCGAGGCGCTGCCGGTGTTCAAGATGATCCTGTGCGGTCCGATTGCCACGGCACATCCGCAGGATCCCGGCCAGAAGCTGGTGCATGTCATGCGCCGCCCGGCCGAGTTCCTGGGCTCGTGGTACAACCGCTATGTGCTGCGGGGGCGGGGGCCGGAAGCGGTCTTTGCCGACACGATGGAGCGCCTGCCGCGAATTCTGGCGATGTACGATGCCGATCCGGGGCGGTTCGCCAGCTACAGCCGCGCGGCGCTGCTGGAAAGCGAGCTGTGGCTCTGGCGCTATACCAACGACCGGCTTTACGCCCTGAACGGGTCGGACCGGTACATGCCGGTGATCTACGCCGAGGCCAAGGCGCAGCCGCTCGCGACCGCCGAGGCGCTGTACCGCTTTGCCGGGCTCGAGTTCGACGAGGCCTGCGCGGCGCGGGTGCGCGGCATGGAAAACCGCCTGTTTGCCGCGCCCCACCGCGAAAGCCTGCCTGCCGACGAGGTGGTGCGGGCGGTGGACCGGGTGTTGCAGGGCTCGACCCTGCCCGTGTGACGGCGGCCCGGGCGGCTACACCGCCATCACGACGGCGCCTGCCGAGATCAGCATCACCAGCAGGCTGACCCGGTCGGTCACGGCAAAGACGATGGGATCGTCCGTCATCAGCCCGCGGTGGGCCTTCATCACCATGCGGATCGCCCAATAGAGCAGCAACGGGCAGACCAGCCACAGCGCCTCGGGGCGGCCATAGAGGCGCTGGACGTCGTCGGAACTGATGTACAGCGCCAGAACCAGCACCGCCGCCGTGGCCGTCGATGTGGCCAGCGAGCGCAGGATCGGCAGGTCCTCGACCTGGTAGGCGCGGCCGGCGCTTTCGCGGCCCGAACGCATCTGGTCGTCCAGCTCGGCCTGCCGCTTGATCGAGGCCAGGGCCAGAAACAGGAACATCGAGAACCCCAGAAGCCAGGGCGACAGCACGACGCCCGCCGCCGCGCCGCCGGCGACCACGCGCACGGTGTAGAGCCCCGCCAGGGTCAGGATGTCGACGATCAGCCGCCGCTTGAGCCAGAGCGAATAGAGCAGCGTCATCGCCAGATAGAGCGCCAGCACGCCCAGGAAGGCGCCGCTGCCGGTCAGGGCCGCGAAGACCAGCGCGCCGGCCAGGAGCCCGGCCGCCATCAGCGCGCCGGTCCGGGCCGACAGCGCCCCCGCGGCGAAGGGCCGGCGGCGCTTGCGCGGATGGGTTCGGTCGGCGGACAGGTCCAGAAGGTCGTTGACCACATAGACCGACGAGGCCGCGAGCGAAAAGGCGATGACGCCGAACAGGACCGGCAGCAGCGCGGCCAGCTGATGGGCGGCGAGGACCGGCAGCAGCAAAAGCAGGTTCTTGGCCCATTGATGCGGCCTCAGCGCCCGAAGCATCGCGCGCCCGCGCCCGTCGGGCGGATCGATATGCGACACCTCGGCATTCGCGCCCGCCGCGGCATGGCGCAACCCCTGCCCGGCCTGCACCGTGATGGCGCGCCGCGCCGCGGCCCAGACTGGCAGATCCGCCGTGGAATCCCCGACATAGTCAAACAATCCGAACCGCTCGGTCAGGAAATCGGCCTTGGCCTGGCCCTTGAGATTCAGCCCCTCGGCCGAGCCATAGGCCTCGTCGAACAGCCCCGTCGCCTCGGCCACGGCGGTGACCTGGCGGTGATCGGCGGCCGAGACCAGGACGGTGCGGCGCCCGGTCTCGCGCGCGGCGCGCACCATTTCGACCACCGCCTCGTTGAACGGCAGGTCCTCGGGCGCGATCACGCCGTGATCGGCCACCCGCGCCTTCAGCCCGGCCCGGCCCTCGGCCAGCCAGCCCGGCAGGTTCAGAAGCTGCAGCGGCTTGCTGGCGGCCAGCGCCAGCAGCGCCTCGTGCAGCGTGTCGGTGCGGCACAGCGTGCCGTCGAGGTCGACGGCAAGGGCGACGGATCGGTCGGAATTGTCGGGGGTCATGGGCGTGGCGTCGGCGGGTCCTGGTGAACGCCGCCACTCTTAGCAGAGCTTCCGCCACAGTGCCATGACCGGGACCTCAGGGGCCTCAGGCGATCCGGCGGGTGTCCGTGGCGAGGTCCCTGCCCCGGAGATCCTGGCGCACGACCGTGCCCACCGCGGCGGCCCAGCTGTCCCAGCTGAACAGGCCGTGGGCCCTGTCGAAGGCGGCATCGGACGCCATCTTGTAGCCGTCGCGGTCGGCGGTCATGGACAGGATCGCCTCGGCCCAGTCCTCGGGCGGGGTGCAGGGCGGCAGCACCCGCCCGGCCCCGCCGCCGCCGACCTGCTCGGCGATGCCGCCGGTGTCGGTGGCCAGCACCGGCGTGCCGTGGGCCATGGCCTCGGCCACCACCATCGGCGTGCAATCGCCCCGGCTGGGCAGGACAAGCAGGTGCGCGTCGCGGTAGAGCGCGCTCAGCCGGGCCCTGCCACGGGCGCTGGACTTGTTCACGAACCCGGTCGCCACGATCTCGGGATGGTCGCGGTAGCGGGTCGGGCAGCGCCCGACGACATTCAGCGTGGCCCGGGGCCGGTCCGCGTTCAGCCGGTTCAGCGCGGCGACGGCCACATCGCCGCCCTTGCGCGCCCAATCGAGGCCGACGAACAACAGATTGAGCCTGTTTAGAGACGGTTTTTCGGGGCAACGCCCGGGCAGTTCCTCCAGGTTCACCCCGAACGGAACCGCCGCCGGCGCCAGGCCCGGCAGCCGCAGGTCGGCGGGCGCGCGGGCGGCCATGGTGCGCGAGGAATAAATCACCCGCGCCGCGCGCGCGGCAAGACGGGTCTCGATGGTGTCGGCGCCGGGGGGGATCGCCCAGCCATAGGCCTCGCGCAGGAAGGCGGGGGTGGCGTCGGTGACGTGAAACAGCGGCAGTCCGGGGCGGACCCGGCTGAGCCGGTCGAGAAGCGGCGAGGCCACCAGGCCCAGCACCGCGTCCAGCCCGTCGAGATCCAGCGCTCCGGTGTCGATGGGCGCGGAGCGGCGCCGGAGCAGCCGGTCGAACCGGCCCGGAGGTATGTGCGGGCCGAGAACGCGCAGGCGAATTCCCGCCTGCCGGCCAAGCGCCCGGGCGGCGCTCCAGGCGGTGCCTGAAAAGGCGGTGCGGTCATGGGGGTTGTGGGGCGAGAGAAAGCCCAGGGACAGGGGGGCGGCAGGGGCGGGGTCCGCAGTCATGTGCGCTCCTTCGTGTCTCACCCCGGCCCGGTCTAGCGGCGGCTTGGTTACCCAAGGGTTAAGGCCAGCTGTGCAGACCAGGGGAGGACCGTGCGCCCAGTTGACGCCGCGGTAGGGACTGGCGGCTAGGGTCGCGGGCGAATTTCCCCTGTTCAGGAGCCGTTCTCATGCCCGATCTGCGCCATCGCCGCCCCTCCGATCCCGCCATCACGGTGTTCGATATCCTGCCCGACGACGGGGCCGACCTGCCCCAGGTGACCACGGCGGTGAACGTCGCCACCCCCGGCACGGTCCGCGTGACCACCGACGCCGGCGCGGTCGCCGATCTGACGATCCATCCCGGCCACGCCTTTCCGATCCGCGCCCGCCGGGTCTGGCTGACCGGCACCACCGCCACGGGGATCCGCGGCATGGCGTGACCGGCCGGGCACAGAGGCAACAAGACCGCGCTTTCTGGCCCCGACCCCTTGCAACACCCGCGGTGCCGGGCGAAGACGGCCCGCGCAAGTGTTGTCAATGTAGCTGGTTATGTCTCAGAGCCTTAGCAGCCCGGTTTTCGTCTACGGAGCGCTTCGTTCCGGCACCACGCTTCTGCATCTGATTCTGGATGCCCATCCGGCCATCCATTCCGCCAGCGAAGCCGATTATCTGTTCGACCATGTCAGGCCCGACCCCTCCGGACCGGGCGGCTGGCGCTATGACACCGAGGCGCTGGCGGATGACTGGATCTTTCGCGACATCGTCAAGCTGGAGGTGCCGGAGGGGCGTCAGGGGCTTGACCTGGCGCAGGCGGTCTGCGCGACGCTTGCCGGGCGTGCGCCGGGCCAGCAGCTTTCGGTCAACATCCACCGCAACGCGCCCGTGATGGCCGCGATGTTCCCCGAAGCGAAGATCATCCACCTGCTGCGCGACCCCCGCGACGTGGCGCGCTCGTCCGTGGGCATGGGCTGGAGCGGCAACAGCTATTACGGCGTCGATCACTGGATCGGCACGGAATCCGACTGGGATGCGGCCGACATCCCGCCCGAGCGGGTTCTGGAGGTTCGGTTCGAGACGCTGATTTCCGACATCAAGGGCGAATTGACCCGGATTTGTGACTTTCTGGGGCTCGAGTTCGATCCCCGCATGCTGGACTATCACGAACAGACCACCTACGCCGCGCCCGATCCCAGCATTGCCGGGAAATGGCGTGAAAAGGCGGCCCCGCGCGAGATTGCCCTGATCGAGGGGCGGCTGGGCGGCCTCTTGGAGGCGCGTGGCTACGACAGCGCGGGGACCGCCGCCCAACCGGGCGCGGTCGAGGCGCTGCGGCTGATCCTTCAGCACCGGCTGAACCGCTGGCGCTTCAACATGCGCCGCTACGGGGCTGGGCTGTTCTTCGGCCGTCACCTGGCCAAACTGTTTCGTTGCACCGCCCTGGAAGCCCGGCTGGCCGCCAGGCAGGAGACCATTCGAATCCGGAACCTGAAATGACCGCATTTCTCGTCGTCTCGCCCTGCCGGAACGAAGCCGCCTACATGCGCCGGACGCTGGACAGCATGCTGGCGCAGACGCTGCGCCCCACCCTGTGGCTGATCGTCGACGACGGCTCGACCGACGGGTCGCGCGAGATTCTGGCCGACTATGCCGCGGCCCATGACTGGATCCGCGTCGTCTATGCCCCCGACCGTGGCTATCGGGCCGTGGGGCCGGGCGTGGTTGAGGCGTTTTATGCCGGTTTAGACACTGTTTCGATCACGGATTACGACTATCTGTCCAAGCTCGACCTCGATCTGGATCTGCCGCCCCGCTACTTCGAGATTCTGATCGGCCGGATGGAGGCCGATCCCCGAATCGGCACCTGTTCGGGCAAGCCCTATATCCGGCGTGGCGGCGAGCTGGTTTCGGAGAAGAAAAGCGACGAGATGTCGGTGGGCATGACCAAGCTGTGGCGGCGCACCTGTTTCGAGGCGATCGGCGGGCTGGTGCGCGAGGTGATGTGGGACGCCATCGACTGCCACAAGGCCCGGATGCTGGGCTGGCGTGCGATCAGCTGGGACGAGCCGGATCTGAGGTTCGAGCACCTGCGGCCCATGGGGTCGTCCCAGACCTCGATCTACACCGGCAAGCGGCGGCATGGGTTCGGCCAGTATTTCATGGGCACCGATCCGCTGTATTTCACCGCCACGGCGGTCTACCGCTCGCTTGAGCCGCCCTACATCCTGGGCGGGCTGTCGATGCTTCAGGGCTATGTCGGTGCCTGGCTGAAGGGCGCGCGGCGGCTCGACGATCCCGAACTGGTCGCCTTCATCCGCGCCTATCAGCGCCGGGCGCTCAGGGTGGGGCGCGCGAAGGCCATCGCCGAGATCGAGGCCGAACGCGCGCACCTTCTGGCCGTGTAATTCAGAGCTCCAGCGCCCCGGCCGAGCCGGTTCTCGTCACCATCTCGAAATCGTCGTGGGGCAGCAGCCCCAGCCCCGACCCGACCGCCGCCTGCGGCCGCGGCAGCGGCAGCGTGGCGGGATTGGCATGGGTCGCCGGGATCGCCGATTTCTGCGAGGTGCGGTCCAGCTTCAGCGTCCAGGCCGCACCGCCGGGCCAGGCTTCGCCGCTGGCGTTGGTGATTCGGATCACGCTGCCCTCGAAGGCCACCGAAATCTCGCCAAGTTCGGCGTGATAGTCGCCCGTGCCGCTGACCTTCAGCCGGTGCCGGGTGTCGGTCCCCTGAATCGCCAGCCAATAGGCCTGGGCGGTGCCCGCGGGGTACGGCAGGGTAAAGCTGCCGCCGTCGGGCACGCTGGACGGCAGGGTGCCTTCCTCCTGCCCGAACGGGTTGTACAGAACGCCCTTGTAGCGCGGCGTCACCCCCGGAATATCGGTGGCCAGGCCGATCGCGTGCGGCGCGACCGGCGTGTCGATGCCGGGCGCGTGCAGGACGTTGTTTTCCTGGGTCACGGTCGTGAAGGCCGCCAGCTGGTTGATGACGGGCCAGGAATCGCCCGGGTCGTTCGCGGCGCTGCGCAGGTTTACCAGGGTGTTGCCGTAGACCTGCATCGGCGCGTCCAGGTTGCCGGCCACCGGGGCGTGGGCCTCGATCTTGAACGCCCCTTCCCAGCCGTTCGGATGATAGGCGGGCACATCCGCGACGATGCCGATGCAGTTGCGGATGGTGGTGCCGCCGTATTCGGCGGTGACGAAGCCCTCATAGGTCTTGGCCGAGGCGATCATCAGCACCCGGTCCAGCAGGAAATTGCCCGGGTATTCCTCGATCGACCCGTCATGGCCTTCCATGGTGACGACCTTGTAGCCGCCCTCGCAGACGCAGCGCTCGACGATCAGCGAGTTGCCGGCCTGGGTTTGCCTGGAATTGAGCCGCAGACAGGGTTGATCGGCGTTGTCGGGGCCCAGGACGGACCATCCGTTACGGCTGAACAGGTCGCAGCAGGCGATATAGGCGTGCTTCATCTCGGTGATGCGGACCGGCCCGTGGTCGTTGTAGAACCCGTTCTTTCCCGCGCCGTCCACATTGCCGTTCTGGGCGTCCACGTTTTGCTGGAACCGCGATCCGATCAGGGCGAAGCGCTGGTTCGGCGAGCCGTGGATATAGGTCCCGTAATCGCGCCAGTTGGTCGCCACGCAGTCGGCGACGATGACGATGCCGGCGCTGTCGCGGGTCGAGAACCAGACGTTTTCCATGCCGTCGAACTCGCAGCGGCTGACCGTGTAGAGGCAGTCGGTAAGGTTCTCCAGCCAGTAGAACGGCGTGTTTCCGGGCAGGCCGGTCTCGCTGGCGGCGTCCCAGCCGCCCTGGAACCGGATGTCGGCGATGGTGAACTGGGTGACGGGGTTGGTGTTCTTGACCTCGAACAAAAACCCCGACCGGCGCGGCACCAGCACCGGTTTGGCGCCGCTGCCCCAGGCGCCGACATGGCTCAGCCACTGGCTGCCTGAACTGACCTGAAGCCGGGTGTCCTCGCTGACGGTCTGGCCGCGCCTGAACAGGATGCGCAGCGGCCCGGTGGCGGCATTGATGGCGCTTTGCAGGGCGGAAAAGCTGGTCGCGCGCTGGCAGCCGGGCTTTTCCCCGGCCCAGGTCTCGCCGGGATCGTTCGAGTAACAGACCGTGTTTGTCCCGGGATAGAGACTATCGGCGTCCGTCACCACGATCGTGGTGCTGGCGTTGCCGGTGCCGCCGCTGCGGTCGACGGCCCAGAGATCGATCTGGTAGGTGCCGGGGTCGGGAAAGTGGAAGGCGACCTTCTTGCCATAGGCGACGTTGGGGTTGTTCCAGCCTGTCACCATGTTCTGCGGCGCCTGGTAGGGCGCCAGCGGCTGGCCGTTCACGGTCCAGATGAAGGTGATCTCGTGATAGCTCGGGTCATAGACCTCGCCCGGCCCCGGCCCGCCCGAGGCGGCGAAACCGGCGATGTCGACCGCTTCCAGCCAGATGCCCGCCGGTGCCGTGACGACCCCGGGCGCAACCGTCAGAATCCCAAGACTGCCCACGTTGCCCTGTCCCCATGTGGTCACGGACCCGGAGGCCGAATTGCCCCCCTGCGCGGCGGAAAGTGCCACCGATGACCCGCCGGTGAAACCCCTGAACGAAAATGTCGGCATGGTTTCAGAGCCCCCATTTAGTGGCAAGATATGCGTGGTGGTCGGCCCGGTTGGCGACATCGCCGGTCACGATCAGCTCGGCCACCGCGCCGTCGATCCAGGCGTTCTTCGAGCGGTTGGTCATCAGATGCAGCGCGGCTGCGGCATCGATCGGAGCGGTATAGGCCATGGTCCCGCGCGAGACGTTCGAGACGAAGGCCTCGGCCTGCCCGGCGCCGGTCCGGTCGAAGACCACCGACAGGATCAGCGCGCCCGCGAAGGGTCCCCCCGACAGCGTCACCGGCGCGCCGATCCCGGCGGCGTTGATCCGGCCGTCGAACTGGGTGGCGCCGGCCGCGTCGATCTGGAAGTCGTTCAGGGCCTCGACCGCCAGCACCGCCTCGAAGGCGTTGGCGACGGTGTCGATCGCAAGCGCCATGTGGACCGCCACGTCGCCCGAGGCGGGAAAGCCGCGGCTGGCCTCCAGGAATTGCTGCGTGCCGCTGAAATCCAGCACGTTCAGCCCATTCAGGCTGCGGGTGCCGGTCGTCGGGCGCCAGGCGACGTTGGTCTGCTCCAGCGCCGCGCCGCCGGCCTTGTCGGCCCAGGACGACACCTCGCCCGCGCTTTGGGTGATCGTGGCGGCCTCGGCGGCGTCCCACCAGCCCAGAAGCTGGACGTCGTCGGCAGGCGTGAACGACTGGCCCACCGCCGCGCTGAGGGCGCTGCGCTGGCCAAAGGCGTCGGTCAGGGTCTCGCGCACGCTGAGGCCCGGGCCGATGTCGCCCGCCGCCACCGTATAGGTGGCCCCGGTCGCCCCGGCGATGTCCGCCCCGCCCTTGAGCCATTGCAGGCCCCGGGCCGGAGCGCCCGCGCCGGTGTCGAACACCCACAGCCCGTCCGACGCCGTCAGCACCTCGCCGGTTGCGGCGGTGCCCGAGATCGCGGGCGGCACCAGGTTCACCGGCCCGCCGGCCAGATCGGCGGTGTCGATCTGCCAGGTTCCGGCGTATTCCGCCGGATCGGTGACGGTTATGCCGATCAGCCCGGTCTCGGCATTGACCACCAGCGTGTTGTCGGGCTGGGTGTCGATCGACAGCTGCGGCTCGGTGATGGTGATGTCGATCTGCGCCGTTCTGCGCTGGTCGAGATCGTCGGCGATCTCGTAGACCACCGTGTCGAACCCGCTGATCCCCGGCGGCGGGGTATAGGTCACGGTGTGGTCGGCCTCGGCCACCGCCGTGCCAAGCGCCGCGCTGGCCGAGACCAGCGTCAGCGCAGAGCCCTCGGGGTCGAAATCGTTGGCCAGCACCGCGACCGTGACCGGCCCGCTGTCCTTCAGAAGGCTGATCGCGTCGTTCAGCGCCACCGGCCGCTTGTTGCCGGGGACAAGCGCGCCCTGCGGCGTGCCCAGCCAGAACGACGCCGGATCCAGGATATCGCGCATCAGACCGCCTCGCGGACGATGAGCGCCTCGGTGGCGCCCTCCTTGCGATAGCTCACGCTGGCCCCCGCCGAGAACCGGATGGCGTGGTTTTCATGCAGCGCAAGCCCGTCGTCGGCGGCGGGGCTGGCGGTGGTGGTCACGAAGACGCTGCCCTTGCGGGTCTGCCAGATTTCGTCCGAGGTCAGGGTGACGGCGGCAGACCAGCCGGCCGCGGCATCGGTGATAAGGGCCATGGGTGAACTCCTCAGGCGCAAGGGGTTGCGGGAATTGGCCCGTATCGTCGCGAAAACCCCTTGATAGGCCCTGATCTGGGCGTGCGTTGCCTCAGAGCGCGCCGTGCCGGTCCGCCCAGGTCACCGGTGCCGCCAGCAGGGCGGCGATCCGGTCGAGGACCGGGCGCGCATGGGCCGTGTCCCCGGGAGGCGCATAGCCGAAGCGGGCGTAATCCCCGGCAAAGACCCGGCCGATCAGCGCCCGGTCGCGGGGATCGACCGGGGAGGCGCCGCGGGTCGGGATCGCGTGCGGCAGATCCGAGGGCAGCGCCGCCTCGCCCGCCATCCCCGCCAGCCAGCCGATCACCGGCGCCAGCCCGTCCTCCAGACGGAAGACCTGCGCGGTCTCGGGGACGAAATCGCCCTGCGGACGAAAGTGGTTGTCAAAGCTGTGCGGATTGCGCGCCGCCGCCGCCAGCATCAGCCGCAGCCACAGCGAAAACGGCAGGAACGCCAGGGCCTTGCCCAGGGCCGTGCCGCGCCGGCCCCGGCGCTGCCAGCGGTGCTCGCTGGCCAGCCGCGCGACCGGGTCGCGGACCACGGCAAAGACCGCGTCGGGGGGCTTTGGCAGCACGGCGGCCGCATCCGCCCAGGTCAGGTGCTGGGGCGAGTTCGGCGGATCGGCCACGCGCCAGCCGCCCTTCCGCCACCACAGGTCCCAGCCCCAGTGCAGATGCCCGACCCGGTGGCCCCAGCGGGTGACCATGAACTGCTCGATCGAGGTGCCGCCCGACTTCGGGCAATGGGCGAACCAGATCAGGCGGTCGGGAAGGGCAAGCGACGGCATGGGCGCACTATCGGACGCCATGGTTAGCGAATGCTTAATTCCCGTCCCGATGGGGCCATGGTTAACCCCCCGTTAACCCTGCGCGCGGGAAAAGGGACGATGTTCGATGCTCCGCGCCCTGCCCTGCCCGCCTGCCGCGCCGTGGCGTTCTATCTGCCGCAGTTCCATCCTGTCCCCGAGAACGACGCCTTCTGGGGGCCGGGCTTCACCGAATGGCGGAACGTGGTCACCGCCCGTCCACGCTTTCCCGGCCACCACCAGCCGCACCTGCCCGCCGACCTGGGGTTCTACGACCTGCGCCTTGCCGAGACCCGCGCCGCCCAGGCCGAGATGGCGCGCGCCGCGGGGCTTCACGGGTTCTGCTACTACCACTACTGGTTCGCCGGCCGCCGGGTGCTGAACCGTCCCTTCGACGCGGTGCTGGCCTCGGGCGAACCCGATTTCCCCTTCATGCTGTGCTGGGCCAACGAGAACTGGACCCGCGCCTGGGACGGGGGCGACCGCGAGGTGCTGCTGGCGCAGTCCTGTTCCAGGGCCGACACCGTCGCCCATGCCCACCACCTGGCTCCGGCCCTGGCCGATCCGCGCCATATCCGCGTGGGCACCCGCCCCGTCTTCGCCGTCTACAACACCGACGCCCTGCCCGATCCCCTGGCGTGGAGCGATCTCTTCCGCGACACCCTGGCACGCCTCGGCATCGACCCCTACCTGGTCCGCGTCGAACGCTATCTCGACCGCGACACCCGGCCCCCCGCCGCCCTGGGTTTCGACGCCGCGCTGGACTTTCAGCCGTTCTCGCGCAGCTTCCGGCGCTGGCAGACCGCCCGCCCCGATCTGAAACGGCATCCGGGGCGGCGCATCGCGCACCGGCTTGGCCGCGACTGGCGGCGGCTTCAGCCCTGGCGCGCCTTCGACACCCGCCACGACATGGCCGCCTTCGTCGCCTTCGACCGCGACCAGCCCGCGCCCGGCTATCCCTGGTTCCCCGGCGTCTGCCCGTCGTGGGACAATTCCGCCCGCCGCCCGCCCGGCAAGGCGATCATCTTCGAGCACAGCGCGCCGGGCCTGTTTGCCGACTGGATCCGCGCCAAGACCCGGATGATTTTGCCCGAAACAGAGACGAATCTGCTCTTCGTCAACGCCTGGAACGAATGGGCCGAGGGCAACCACCTGGAACCCTGCCTCAGCCACGGGCATGGCTGGCTGGACGCAGTCCGGAAAGGATTGCACACGGCCTCGGTTGCCGGGTCCGAAGCTATCCAGTAGACCCGGGTCCAAGGCAGTTCAGGCAGCACATCTTGTACAAACGGTTGATCGGTCATTTCGGCGGCGAGTCCTACCAGGCGCGCGCCATTCGCGGCGCGGCGCTGACGGTGATCCGGTTCGGCGGGCAGAACTTCCTGCGCCTGGCCTCGAACCTGATCCTGACCCGGCTTCTGTTCCCCGAGGCCTTCGGCCTGATGACGCTGGTGACCATCGTGCTGGTGGCGGCGGCGAATTTCTCGGACGTGGGCATCCAGGCGGCGATCCTGCAGCACAAGCGCGGGCACGATCCGGTCTTTCTCGACACCGCCTGGGGGCTGCAGATCGCGCGCGGGGTGATCCTCTGCCTGGCCATCGTCCTTCTGGCCGGGCCGATCGCGCGGTTCTACGACAGCCCGCAGCTGGAGGGGCTTTTGTACCTCAGCGCGCTGGTGCCGCTGTTCCAGGGCTTCAACTCGACCCGCGTGGCGACGGCGCGGCGCGAAATCCAGCTGGAGCGCCTGGTCGCGCTGGAGCTGGGCACCCAGACGGCGGGCATCCTGGTGATGATCGTCCTGTCCTGGTGGCTGCGCTCGGTCTGGGGGCTGGCGATCGGCACCCTGGTTGCGCCGTTCCTGATGGCGGTGCTGTCGCACATGGTGCTGAAAGGCACGCCAAACCGGCTGCGGATCGAGCGCGAGGCGCTCGGCAACCTCACCAGCTTCGGCAAATACGTCTTCATCGCAACCGTGGCGGGCTTCTTCGTGAACCAGGGCGACCGCACGGTGCTGGGCAAATACGTCTCGCTCGACGAGCTGGCGATCTTCAACATCGGGTTTTTCCTCGCCACCGTGCCGCGGCTTCTGAACCACGCCATCAGCGATGCGGTGATCTGGCCGCTCTACGCCCGGCGCCCGCCCGCCGAAAGCGAGGCCAACGCGCGCAAGATCAACACCGCGCGGCGGCTGATGACGGGGGGCATGGTGCTGGTGGTGGGGGTTCTCGCGCTGATCGGCGACTGGCTGGTGCGGCTGCTCTATGACCCGCGCTACGAGGCCGCGGGGCCCATCGTGATCGTCTCGGCGCTGGCGACGCTGCCGCTGATCATGACGCAAACCTACCAGCTGATGCCGCTGGCCTATGGCGATTCCCGCCGGTTTGCCGCCTATGCCTCGGTCAGGGCGGCGCTGATCATGGGGCTTTTGTTTCTGGCGGTGCCGGTCTGGGGCATCTGGGCGGCGGCCATCGTGCCGGGCCTCGCCACGCTGTTGATCTATCCCTACCTGGTCTGGACGATCTCGCCCTACAAGGCCTGGGATCCGAAACACGACATGATGTTCGCGGCCCTGTCGGCGCTGCTGATCGCGTTTGTCGTCTGGGTGCACGCCGACACGCTGGTCGCGACGGTCCGGCCGGTGGGCTGAGTCCTACTTGTACTCGATCAGCCCGCGGCGGCGGCCCGTCAGCCGGCCCCAGTGGAACCCCAGCGCGCCCTGGGCCTCGGGCAGCTTGCCGAAGGTCAGGAAAAAGGCTCTGTGCCAGGGCATTCCGCGCAGGTTCAGCCGCAACACCTGCGCAGGCCAGACCAAGAGCAGAAGCAGCGTCAGCCAGGGGCTGACCGCCAGAGAGGCAAGGGTCAGAAGCGGCAGCGCCGCGCCCCAGAGAAGCGCGCGCCGGGTCTCGCGCACCCGGAAGCGCTCGTCGCCGGCGCCGTGCAGCGCGGCGCCCTCGGCAAAGGCATGGCCCGCCCGCCGCGCCCGCTGCCACCACTGGCCGATCCGGGTCAGGGCCGCGTCATGCAGCGTCATCTCGGCGTCGATCCGGGCGATGCGCCAGCCCTTCGCGCGCATCCGGAAACACATCTCGGGCTCTTCGCCCGCGATCAGGCTGTCGCGGTAACCGCCGACCTCGGCCAGCGCCGCGCGCCGCATCAGCGCGTCGCCGCCGCAGGCGATGGCCTCGCCAATGGGGGTGTCCCACTCGTCGTCGATCATCCGGTTGAAGACCGAAGCCTCGGGAAAGCGTTCGCGCCGCCGCCCGCAGACCACCGCCAGCTCCGGCTCGGCCTCCAGCGCGGCGCGCGCGGTGGCGATCCAGTCCGGCTGCAACTCGCAATCGCCGTCGAGGAACTGCACGAAGGCGCCGCCCGGCGCGATCTCCTCCAGCCGGGCCAGCCCGGCATTGCGGGCGCGCGCGGCGGTGAAGGGGCGCGACATGTCCAGTTCCACCACCTCGGCCCCGGCGGTGCGGGCGGCGTCCAGCGAGCCGTCGGTCGAGCCGGAATCGACATAGATCACCGGCGCCGCCCGCCCCGTGAGCGAGGCCAGGCAGCGCACCAGCCGGTCGCCCTCGTTCCGGCCGATGGCGATCGCGGCGACGTCAGGTGTCATGGTTCAGGACGCGCGCCGGCACACCGACGGCCACCGCGCCGGCGGGCACGTCCTTCGTGACCACCGCATTGGCGCCGATCACCGCATCGTCGCCGATCTCGATCTGGCCGATCAGCACCGCGCCGACGCCGATATCCACCCGGTTGCCGATCGTCGGGCGGCATTGCGGTTCGGAGGACCGCGCGATGCCGAAGGTGGTGTTCTGCCGGATCACCACATCGTCGCCGATCCGGTCGGCGACCAGCACCATGCCGCCGAAATGCTCCAGCTTGACCCGCCGCCCGACGATCACCGTGTAGGGCAGCGAGATGCCGCAGAAGACCTCCGTCATCTTCTCCATCACCCGGTAGAGAAGCGAGAACGGGATTCTGAGCGCCCAGGGGCCGATCGACATGCGCCAGTTCCCGAACCGGTGCCAGAACAGCGCCCAGAAGCCCTGGGCGAACAGACGGCGCTCGTGGGTTGCGAAATCCTCCGAGACCAGCGCCCAGAAGCCCACGCCTTCGGGGTTCATGTTCGTCGTCCCGTTGTTGGACTTTCCCGGTCCCATCTTGCTCATTCGGCGGCTCCCGTCAGCAGCGGGCGCACCGCGTGGCGCCAGTGGTCGCGGAAATACCCCACCGGCAGGGCGGACCGGCGGCCGCGCGCGCGCGCCAGCGCCAGCCCCAGCGCGGCGGCGGGCAGGCTCAGAAGCGCGGTGGCCAGGGCATAGCCGCGCCCGTGCCGCTTTTGAAAATACATCCGCCAGGACTGATACAGATAGGCCGGACGCGGCTTGGGACGGGTGTCGTGCGAGGCGACGTTGGTGGCCGCGCCGGCAATATGGGTCACGCGCGCCTGAGGGACATAGAGCGTCCTGTACCCGGCCTCCCGCAAGCGACGCATCAGATCGACCTCTTCATAGTAGAGAAAATAATCCGGGTCGAAGAACCCCACCTTTCGAAGAGCGTCTAGCCGGAACAGCACGGAGGCGCCAGCCACCCAGTCGACCTCGCCCTCGGGCCGCTCCGGCGGCAGCGGACGGCGGCCGCGGGGCACCAGACGGTCGAGCGGACCGAAATCGACCTTTTCGATCAGTTCGCGCACCAGACTGGGGAAGCGAAAGCAGGCCACCGCCGGTTTCCCGTCCTCGCCGGTGATCCCCGCGCCCGCGCCGGCCGCCGCCGGATCGGCCTCCAGCGCGCGGGCCAGCCGGTCGACCGCCTCGTTGACCAGCTCGGCGTCTGGGTTCAGCAGAAACACGTAACGGGGCGGCGTCTCGCGGCCCGCCAGCTCGCGCAACACCAGATTGTTGCCGCGTCCGAAACCGTGATTTTCCGTCTCCAGCCACAGCCGCACCCGGTCGCCCCATCCGCGGGCCTCATGGGCCTCGGCCAGGCGCGCCGCGTCATCTCCGGGCGAGGCATTGTCGACGACGTGCATCTCCACGCCGCGCCCGCCGTGATCCCGTGCCAGAACGCTCTCGACGGCGGCGATGGTCAACTCGGCCGTTCCGTAATTCACTGTAATAACAGCGATTTCAGTGTCGGACTCTGTGGGGTGGCTGTCGTGCACGCGGATCTCACCTGAACAACTTGCAAAGAACGTCTGGGCGTCTTCCTGACGATTTCGGGGGCGCTTGTCACCCGCCGCCGTGGGTTAGCGGCAAAATGGCAACTACGCTATGCCGCAGATGCCACGGTCGGGCCGCCGTGTTGCGAGTTCGGGCGCTCAGGGCTAAACAACCGCCAAGTGAGTAAGGGGTAAGAGTGACAATGTCCGACAAGGTGCGGATCGCCGTCGTTGGTCTTGGAAAAATGGGGCTGTCCCACTTTTCGATGGTCAACGCCCATCCCGATACGGAAACCATCGCCTGCGACGGATCGGGCTTTCTGGTCGACGTTCTGTCGAAGAACATCGCGGCGCCGGTCTACAAGGATTTCGACGATCTTCTGGCGAAAGAGCCGCTGGACGCCGTGGTCATCGCCACGCCGTCGAAGCTGCACGCGCCGATGGTGACCCAGGCCTTCGACAAGGGCCTTCATGTCTTCTGCGAAAAGCCCTTCTGCCTCGACTGGCAGGACAGCCAGCGCCTGACCGATGCGGCCCGCGGCAAGGGGCTCGTGGCGCAGGTCGGCTATCACTACCGCTACGTGGGCGCCTTCCAGGAGATGAAGCGCATCCTGGACGCCGGCGCCCTTGGCACCGTCACCCATGTCCTGGCCGAGGCCTATGGCCCCGTCGTGCTGCGCCCCAAGCGCGCCACCTGGCGCACCGACAAGTCCCAGGGCGGCGGCTGTCTGTACGATTATGCGGCCCATCCGCTGAACCTTCTGAACTGGTATTTCGGCGCGCCCGACCGGGTCTCGGGCTCGGTGATGTCCTCGGTCTTCTCCGAGGGCATCGACGACGAGGTCTTCTCGACGCTGCAATGGAACGACGGGCCGACGGCACAACTGTCGGTCAACTGGTCGGACGAAAGCCACCGCAAGATGTCGACCAGGATCTCGATGATCGGCACCAATGGCCGGCTTTATGCCGACCGGCAGGAATGCCAGCTTTACCTGCGCGAAGAGGTTCCCGCCCTTGCCGGCTATGGCAAGGGCTGGACGGTGAAATACACCACCGAACTGACCGAGGACCGCTGGTTCTACCTGCGTGGCGAGGAATACTCGGCCCAGCTCGACGATTTCATCCTGGCCGTGAAGGCCGGCAAGACTGCGGCGGACCAGAACGATTTCGCCTCCGCGACCGAGACCGACCGGACCATGGCCATGGTGATCGAGAACGCCGAGACCGGCGCCCCCGTGGGCGAGGCCTCGGCCCGCAAGGCCGACCCCGCGAAAAAGCGCGGCTGGTTCGGACGGAGGAGCGCGTGATGGACAGGCTTTTGTTCGGCGACAACCAGTTCTTCGGCGTCAACCACATGTCCGAGGAAAAGGCGCGCCAGCAATCCATGCGTTTCCAGAAGACGGACGCGATCATGGACGTGCTGGATACCGCCTATGACGAGGGCATCCGCACCTTCATGTGCACCACCCACGACCGGATCGCCGAGGTCGCGGACCGGATCAGGGCCAACCCGGCCCGGTACAGTGACTTTCAGTTCTATCCCTGCATGCCGTATGCGCACAAATACGCCAACGCGGTGACCGAGCACGGGATGCTGGGGGCTCTGAAGAATTTCATGCCCGACGACGGCATCCTCTCGACCGCGCTCTCGGGCGCCAAGGCGCTGGCGACCAAGGAGGTCGACGGCATGGCGAAGGTGCTGATCGACATGGAAATGAAGATGTTTCACGGGCTGAAGACGCCGGTGATCTTCGTCCAGAACGTCTTTGCCGACCTGCTTCTGGGCATGGGCTTTACCCGTGCCTTGAAGCTGTTCCACGACCACGTGGTCGAGAAATACGGCGCTGAGCCCGCCTTCATCACGATGAACATGCCGATGATGCTGGACGCGCTGGAAAAGGAAGGCATCAAGCGCCCGATCATCTGTTCCAACATCAACAAGATCGGGTTCCGCATGTCGGGCGGGTTCGACGCCTATCTCGACGCGCTGAAATCGGGCCGCGTGCGCGCGGTGGCGATGTCGGTCTATGCCTCCGGAGCGATCCCGGCGGACGAGGCGATCCACTGGATCTCGGAGCTGCCGGGGGTGGAATCGATCGTGTTCGGGGCCTCGTCGGCGGCGAATATCCGCGGCACCAGGGCCCTTGTTGACAAGTATATGAGTGAGGCTGCGTGATGGCGGACGGAAGCAACATGATGGACGTGGATCTGACCGCGCGGAAAGTGCCCATGCTGAACGCCTGGGTGCACGATGTGTCGATGGACGACATCGTCGAGCACTTCCGCGAGGGCGTGATGCTGACGCTCCATGTCGACATGATCATGAAGCTTCAGAAGGACCGCGAGTTCTACGATCTGCTGCCGAAGTTCGATGTGATCACATGCGACAGCCAGATCATGTACTTCTCCACCAAGTGGCTCGGCACCCCGGTGCAGGAACGCGTCTCGGGTTCGGACTATTTTCCGAAATTCTACACCCGCTATGCCGGTGACCCGTCGGTGACGGTGTTCCTTCTGGGCGGCAAGGAGGGCATCGCCGATCTGGCCGCGAAGAACGTCAACGCCAAGGTGGGCCGCGAGATGATCACCGGCACCTATGCGCCGCCCTTCGACTTCGAGACCGCCGAAGGCGAGATCGACCGGATGATCGACGCCGTGAACGCCTCCGGCGCCACGGTCTGCCTCGTGGGCCTGGGCGGCGGGCGGCAGGAAAAGTGGATCATGAAATACCGCGACCGGATGCCGGGGGTGAAGCTGTGGCTGCCCCTGGGCGGCACCATCGACTATGAAAGCGGCACCTTCGACCGTCCGCCCGCCTGGATCACCGAATGGGGCTTCGAGTGGCTCTACCGCCTGGTCAAGGAACCCCGCGCGCGGTTCCACCGCTACGTGATCCACGAGCCGCCCTTCCTCTGGGCGGTGCTGAAACAGAAACTGGGGCTGTACCGCGATCCCTTCGCGGGCAACTAGGCTAATGCCGCCGTGTGACCGCCTGGCACAGCGAGTCGATCCGGTATTCCGGCGCCATCACCGCCAGCCGGCCGCTCAGGGCGCGGCCCTCCTCGCTTGCGGGATCGCACAGCGCGGCGGCGATCCGGTCCGGGATCGGCATCGGCCGGTTCGAGTCGTTCATCACGAACCGCACATCCGGCGCACAGTCCGACAGCACGCCGGCTTCCATCTCGGGGTCGGCCACGACGAAAAGATGACTGGGGAAAAGCCGGTCCTGGGTTCCGGTGACCTTCGGCGAAAACGCGTCGAACCCCGCGGCACTCAGCCGGGCGACGACCGCCTCGGGATCCGCACGGCTTGCATCCAGCAAAAACCACTCCCGAACAACAACACTACTCATATCCACACCACCATTGAACCGGCGACAAGTCTACGCCCCGGCCGATTTTCCAACAAGCGGCGCGCGCATCCGGCGGCCCTGAACCTGTCGAACCGTTTGTTTCCAAACGGTTTTGACATGGGCGCCGGAGACTATACCGTTTCGGAACGCGCGCTGGACCGCGCCCGTGGGGGCGATTGTTTCCCGATACGCAACGGCGGGTCCGTGTCTTTTGCGGCGCGCGACACGATCCGCACGATTTTCGCGCCAGCGTACCCGTCCGCGGCACACGCGCGGCGGCCCATGCCACAATCCGGTGACCGCACATGAGCAACACGACCCCGTCAACCTCCCGCGCCTGGCCGCTTCGGCTGATCTGTATCCTCGCCGGCCTCGCCCTGATCGGCTGGGGCCTGTCCGACAGCCCGATGATCGGCGGCGGCCCGGGGCTCGGGCCGTTCGAGGCGCTGGTCCTGCTCGCCGGCGGCGTCACGGTTGTCGCCGGGCTGCTGCCCCTCAGGATCATGGCGAATTACCTGGCCCTGTTCGTGACCATGGCGGTGACGCTGGTGCTGGTCGAGGTGGCCCTGCAGGTTCTCTTCCGCGGCCAGTATTTCCCCGCCAACGACTATGACAGCCGGGTCCTGTTCAAGCTGCGCCCCGGCGCCACCAGCCAGTTCACCCACCTGCCCGCCAATGGCGGCGAGACCATCGTCAGCCGCGTGAACCGCGACGGCTTCACCGGGCCCGAGCTTCTGCCCCAGGGCGAGCGCCCCCGGGTCCTGGTCTATGGCGACAGCTTCATCAACGCGGTCTTCACCCCCGAGGACGACCGCTTCACCGCCCGGCTTCAGCAGGATCTCGGACAGCGTCTCGGCCGCGAGGTCGAGGTGATCAATGCCGGCATCGCCGGATACGGCCCCGACCAGGTGCTTCGGCGCATGGAGACCGAGCTTGAGGCCTACAAGCCCGACCTGGTGGTGTTCGGGCTGTTCACCGGCAACGATTTCGGCGACCTCCTGCGCAACAGGCTTTACCGGCTGGACGACACTGGCGCGCTGGTCGAGAACGAGTTTCACCTCAGCCCCGAGCAGGAACGCCAGATCGCGCTGAACCGGCACGAACTGGTGCTGGTGCGGATCCTGCGCGAGGCCAAGAAACGCTTTTCCGCCGGACCGGGGAAAGTCTTCGACGATTTCGACCCCGAGGCCTGGATCAACCGCGCCTATGACCAGCACCTGCAGGAATACGAGGATTTCGTCGTCCGGGGCGACAACACGGTCGGCAAGTTCTCGGTCGATCCCTACAGCACCGATATCGCCGCCGAGCCGGACAGCCCCTCCAGCCAGTACAAGATCCGGATGATGGACCGGATCGTGGCGCGCATCGCGGGCGAGGCCGGCGACGCGGGCATCCCGCTTCTGGCCGTCGCGATCCCGCACCCGATGGATCTCATGGACGGCGACCACGCCTCGGGCCGGATCGACCGCGCCGCCTTCCCCGGCTACCAGCCGACGCAACTGACCGACACTGCCGGCGCGATTTTCGAAGGCCACGACATCCCTTACGTGAACCTCTATGCGCCCTTTGCCGCGGCGGATGCGGGCGCGCTCTACCTCGGCGGCGGCGACGACCACTGGAACGAGGCGGGCCAGGCGCTGGCCGCCGAGATCGTGGCGGAACGCATTGTCAGTGACGGGATGCTAGACTAGCTGCCGGGGTTTCGGCCCCAGACCGGTCAGCCTGTAGAAAATCCGCCGTTTCAGGGACTGATGCGGCAGCTTTTCGGCCTTTTCCACGAACAGCGCACCGTTTAGGCCGGGGTCATGCAGCAGCGCCAGCGCCACGCCCCAGCGCGCCGCCTCGGCCGGGTCGTGGCCCTCGGGAATGCCCATTCCGGTGTTCAGCGCACCGGGAATCCAGTCTGTGATCACGATATCGGGGAACCGGTCGCCAAGGTCGCGGACCATGGCTTTCGTCAGGATCCGCGCCGCCCCCTTCGAGACCGAATAGGCCGAGGCCAGGTAGGTCGGGTTGTCACCCGCGAAGGTCGCCACGTTGACGATCCGCCCGGTGCCGCGTGCGGTCATACGCTCCAGCGCCAGCTGTGAACAGGCGACGATGCCGCCCAGATTGATCTGAACCGTCGCCATGAAGCTTTCGGGCGTCTCGTCCAGGAAATCGCGGTGCGGATAGACAGCGGCGTTGTTGATCAGCGTGTCCACCGGCCCGAAGGCGGCGTCGAGTTCGGCAAAGGCGCGCGCCAGGCTGCCGGGGTCGGCCACGTCGGCCTCAAGCGGCAGGACCGCCTCCCCCACCTCGGCGGCCAGGCTGTCGAGGTCCGCGCGCGTCCGCCCCAGCGCCCCGACCTTCAGCCCCTTGGCGGCCAGGTGCAGGACCATCTCGCGGCCCAGCCCCCGGCCCGCGCCGGTGACCAGGGCGACGGTGGGCTCATGGGTGCCGAAAGGTGTCATGTCCGCTCTCCTTGTCCGGCGATGATGTCGGCGACCCTCAGCGCATTGGCCGCGATCACCAGGCTGGGGTTCACCCCCATCGCGCTTGGCATGAACGACCCGTCCGCCACATAGAGGTTTTTCAGGTCATGGGTCCGGCAATCGGGCCTGAGAACCGAGGTGGCGGGGTCCGTTCCAAAGCGCAGCGTGCCCAGCGGATGGCCGAAGTTCAGCACCGGCTGCAACGAGACCATGAACCGCTTGTGACCCCGAAACGCCTTTTTCAGAGCCTTTCTGAAGCGTTTTCGCCGCGCCAGCAACTCGCGGGTATAGCTGTATTCGAAGGTCAGGATCTCGGGGTCCTCGTCGTTCAGCACGACCCGGTTCTCGGGGTAGGGAAAGTCCTCCAGCATGGCGACCATGATCGCGCCGCGCCCGAACAGCCGGCTCATCGCCAGGGCGGGCAGCCGCAAAAGCGGTCTCAGCCGCCGGAAGCGCCTCAGCGGCGACTGGTCGAACAACTGGCCGAGGTAATTGGCGATATTGCCGTAGCTCGCGTCGATGCCCAGCGACTGGACCAGGCCGAACCGGTCCCTGCCCCGGCGATAGACATCCCTCAGCGAGATGCTCTTGCCGAAGACACCGCCGGTCTGTTTGGCCCTGGGCCAGAGCACGAACATCTCGTTGAGGTGGAACATCAGCCCGCGCCCGACCCAGCCGCTGGAATTGGCCGCGCCCTCGGGCCGCCGCCGGTTCGACGCCAGAAGCAGACGGGCCGAGCCCAGCGAGCCGCCGCACAGCGCATAGGTGCCCGCCGTCAGCACCGCCTCGCGGCCCTCGCGCCTCACCCGCAGCCCGGTCACCCGCGTGCCGTCCTCGATGACCTCGGTCACGTCGCACATGTCCACAAGCGCCGCGCGACCGCTTTCCAGCGCCGGCAGCACGCCCGCCGAGCGCCCGTCCATCTTGCAGCCCCAGGGGCATTTCGCGCCGATGCAGGCCCGGCACCGCTCGGGCTTGCTGAACGCCAGGTGCAGCCGGTAGGGGTGCAGCCCCCGCCCCCGCATCTCGTCCATCAGCGCCCGGTCGCCCTCGGGCACCGCCATCGGCGGCAACAGCCCGGGATCGGGATCGGCCGCCAGAGGGTCGGCCTCGCCGCTCACGCGGAACTGCCGCTGCACCGCTTCGAAATAGGGCCGGAAGGCGTCGAACCCCACGGGCCAGCCGCCGGTGGGATGCGGACAGGCCGGGTCGTCGTCCAGGTCATGGCGCTCGGGCCGCTCCAGCGCGCCGGCATAAAATACCGACGAACCGCCGACGCCGCTGCCATAGGGGCCGAAGAACCGGGTCGCCACGCCGTCGCGGCGGAACTCGGCCGGTTTCGGCCAATAGCCCCGCATCTGCCGGGCCTCCGGCGCCACCCCCTTGAACTTGACCACCCGTTCGGCGGGATGGCCCAGGGGGCCTTTTTCCAGGAACAGGACCGACAGCCCGTGTTCGGTCAGCCGGCGGCCCAGGACGCCGCCGCCCAGTCCGGCCCCGATCACAAGGACGTCCCATGCCCCGCTCTCTGCCTCGTCAAGGGTCAGGCTTTTCATGCTCACTCATCACCCGTACCGGTCCCTGGCGCGGTCCGTCGCACAGGCCGGTCCCGCAAGGCAAGCCCCCGGCCCCGCCTGGCGGCGCGCCGACCATCTTCGTGACACATTCCACAAGGTTTCGGGACGGAAATCGAACCAATCCTCCCAGCTTTCGGGGTCTATGGACCAAAGCGCAACAGTGACGCGAAATCCGTGCATTTCATTTGCGCCAATCACACGAACGGCGATAGGAATGGCCGCAATTGTGAACCCAGCGAGTATCCGGTTTCAGGCCCCAAGGTCATCCGAGTGCGCTGGACTTAATGTGCCTGGAGACCGAGATGTCAGACGTAGCCGCGCATACCGAAGTGGAAATGGGCTCCGAACGATCCTTCGGGATCGTCTTCGCCGTCGTCTTCGCCATTATCGCGCTCTGGCCGGCGCTGTTCCACGGCGGGTCGGTCCGGCTCTGGGCGCTGGCCGTGGCCGCGGTCTTCCTGGTCATCGCTTTCGCCGCGCCGCATCTGCTCAAGCCCCTGAACCGGATCTGGTTCCTGTTCGGGCTGCTTCTGAGCAAGATCATCTCGCCGATCGTGATGGGCATCATCTTCTTCGTCACCGTCACCCCGATCGGGCTGATCCGGCGGATGAAGAATCCCGACCCGCTGAACCAGGCCTTCGACGCGGAGGCGCCAAGCTACTGGATCACGCGCGACGCCTCGGCCCAAACCACGATGAAAAAGCAGTTCTGATCGTCAAACCCTTAGACGGGAGTTAACCATGTCCTTTGTTGCTGAACTCTGGGATTTCCTGAAGGTAAGGAAAAAATTCTGGCTTTTGCCCATCCTGTTCATGATGGTGATCCTCGGCGGCCTGATCGTGCTGACCCAGGGCTCGGCGATCGCCCCGTTCATCTACACAGTCTTCTGATCCGCACCGGGCGCCGCCTTCGGGGGGCGCCCGCCGCTTTGACTTTTGAGGGGTAAGGCGCATGACCGCCATTCTTGGAATTTCCGCGTTCTACCATGACAGCGCCGCCGCGCTGGTGGTGGACGGCGAGGTCGTCGCGGCCGCGCAGGAGGAACGCTTCACGCGCAAGAAGCACGATGCTGGCTTTCCGGAGAACGCCATCGCCTATGTGCTGGAGGCCGCCGGGATCCCGCTGTCGGCGGTCGATCACGTGGCCTTCTACGACAAGCCCTTCCTCAAGTTCGAACGGCTTCTGGAGACCTATGTCGCCAACGCGCCGCGCGGCTTCAAATCGTTCCAGATGGCGATGCCGGTCTGGGTCAAGGAAAAGCTGTTCCAGAAGGACCTGCTTCTGAAGGAGCTGAACAAGATCGAGAAGGGCGTGAAAAAGACCTTCCGTGACCGGATGCTCTTTGCCGAGCACCACATGAGCCACGCCGCAAGCGCCTTCTACCCCTCGCCCTTCGAGGAAGCGGTGGTGCTGACGCTGGACGGGGTCGGCGAATGGGCCACGACCACGGTGGCGATCGGGCGCGGGCGCGATCTCGACATGGTGAAAGAGATCCACTTCCCGCATTCGCTGGGTCTGTTGTACTCGGCGGTCACCTATTACACCGGCTTCAAGGTCAACTCGGGCGAATACAAGGTGATGGGGCTGGCACCCTATGGCGAGCCGCGCTTCAAGGACAAGATGCTCGACACCCTGGTCGACCTCAAGGACGACGGCTCGTTCCGCCTGAACCAGGAGTATTTCAACTACGCCACCGGTCTGACCATGACCAACCAGAAGTTCTCCGACCTGTTCGGCCGCCCCGTGCGCCAGGCCGAGGACGATCTCTTGGACCAGTTCCACATGGACATGGCCGCCAGCGTTCAGGCGGTGACCGAAGAGGTCGTGCTGACCATGACCCGCGCGCTGGCCAGGGAATACGACATTCCGAACATCTGCATGGCCGGCGGCGTGGCGCTGAACTGTGTCGCCAACGGCAAGATCCAGCGCGACGGCGCCTTCAAGGACATCTGGATCCAGCCTGCCGCGGGAGACGCCGGGGGCGCGCTTGGCGCGGCCTATGCCGCCTGGCACCAGGAACTGGGGCACGAGCGCACCGTGGCTGCGGGCCGCGACGGCATGAAGGGCAGTTATCTCGGCCCCGTCTTCGCCCAGGACGACATCGACAAACGCCTGACCGCCGCAGGGGCAAAGTTCGAGACGCTCTCCGAGGACGACATGATCGAGACCGCCGCCGCGGCGCTGGCCAATGAGAAAGCCGTGGGCTGGTTCAACGGGCGCATGGAGTTCGGCCCCCGCGCCCTGGGCGGGCGCTCGATCCTGGGCGACCCGCGCTCCGAGACCATGCAGAAGACCCTGAATCTCAAGGTGAAATTCCGCGAAAGCTTTCGCCCCTTCGCGCCCTCGGTCTTGCGCGAGGACATGGCCGACTGGTTCAACCTTGATTATGACAGCCCCTACATGCTGCTGGTCGACCACGTCCGCCCCGAGAAATGCCGCGAGATGTCTCAGGACGAACAAAAGCTCTTTGGCATCGACAAGCTGAACGTCAAACGCTCGGAAATCCCCGCGATCACCCATGTCGACTATTCGGCGCGGATCCAGACCGTGCACGAGGACACCAACCCGCTCTATCACCGGCTGATCTCCAGCTTCAAAGCCAAGACCGGCTGCCCGGTGGTGGTCAACACCTCGTTCAACGTGCGCGGCGAGCCGATCGTCTGCACCCCCGAGGACGCTTTCCGCTGCTTCATGGGCACCGACATGGACGTGCTCGTCGTGGGCAACGCGGTCCTCAGGAAGGAAGACCAGGACCCGGCCCTGGCCGAGGACTACAAGAACAAGTACGAGCTGGACTGACGGCATGGGCCGGTGGGCGGGATGGGCGGTGATTCTGGTCATCCTGGCGCTTTGCGCCGAGGCCGTGGGCTATGTGGCGCTGAATTTCGTGCCGCAGTTCGACCGGTTCGTCTACCGCACTCCGCAGGTGCCTGAAGCCGAATACGCGGCTTACGTGGCCGATCGCGACCCGGTTCTGGGCTGGCCGTCGGAGGCCTGGCTGGCCGAGCGCGCCGACGCCCGCCATTCCCGGATTTCGCCCGCCAATGCCGCACTGGGAGAGGCCGCGCGGCCCTGCATCAGTGTCTATGGCGACAGTTTCGCCTATGGCGACGAGGTCGGCGACGAGGCGGCCTGGGCGAACGTGCTGGCCGACCGGCTGGGCTGCCGGGTGAACAATTTCGGGGTCGGCGGCTATGGCGCCGATCAGGCGGTGATGCGGCTGGAAAAGCACCTGGCCGAGGGGCGCGAGTTGGGGGGCACGCTGATCCTGACGCTTTATCCCGACAACCTGAACCGGCACATGAACCAGTGGCGGAACCTCCTGACCGGCCAGCCGCTGAGCTTCAAGCCCGCCTTCCGGGTCGACGGCGACGGCCTCGCCCCTGAGCCGATCTTCGCAGGCGACCACCAGGCCTTCGAGGCGCTGGCGGACGACCCGGGGGCCTATCTCGCCACCGAGACCTACCTGCCCGACACCCCCGGCTTCCGGCGGATGCGGCGCGTGGGCTTTCCCTATGCGCTCGATCTGGCCGGGATCGTTCTGGATCAGGTCAAAAGCTTCCGCGGCTTCGGCAGCAGCGGGCGGGCGAATTTCTTCAACTACCCGGTCTACTATGACGACGCCTCCGGTCCGTCCGAGGAGAAAAAGGCCGTCACCGCCGGAATCGTCCGCCGGTTTGCCGCGCTCTGCAAGGCCGAGGGCAAACGGTGCGTATTTGTGATCACACCCAGCCCGGAGCTGGTTCTGCAACGTGACGAGACCGGCGCCCACGACCTTGGCCCCTGGCTGAAACCGGCCGCCGGTGGGCTGATCTTCCTCGACGCCACCGACATGTTCGACGACCTCGACGATATCTGCGCCCATGTGGTGCGCGCGGACGATTGCGGCGGGCATTACAACGAAGCGGGCAACGCCCGGCTGGCGGCATTTGTGGAAGCGGGGCTTCAGTGACGGATTATTTACCCGTCCCGGCTCCTGATTGCGCCACCGCCGTGATAGAAGCGGGCGACTTCGAAAGCAGTTTGTGCCCATGACCAGTGTTCTTTCTTCCCAGACCGTCCGGCAAGACACCTGGCTGACGCCGGGGGTGGTCTGGCTG
This sequence comes from Paracoccaceae bacterium, assembly GCA_050299695.1. Classification (GTDB taxonomy): domain Bacteria; phylum Pseudomonadota; class Alphaproteobacteria; order Rhodobacterales; family Rhodobacteraceae; genus Ovoidimarina. Next base: position 16,239 of record JBNKWI010000014.1, on the reverse strand, counting down.
GCCATCGCCGTGATCGGCGCGGGCGTGTTCTTTGCCGACGGGCTGGATGCGCTCTTCACCGCCTGGGCGCTGCCGGAATATTCCCACGGGCCGCTGATCCCGATCCTGTCGGGGCTGTTGTTCCTGCGCCAGCTGCGCGAGTATCCCCCCGATCCGGGGCCGAAACGGAACCGCTGGGCCGGCGTCACCGTGATCACAGGCGCGCTGGCGCTGGCGACGCTGGGGAAACTGGCCAATATCTCGGATCTGGTCGCCTATGCCACGATCCTGTGGGTCGGCGGCATCCTTCTGGTCAGCTTCGGCTGGGAGACGGGGCGGCATTTCTGGCCCCCCGTGCTGCATCTGGTCTACATGCTGCCCCTGCCCGGCGTGATTTATTACAAGATGACCACCTGGCTGCAGTTCGTCTCGTCCGAGCTGGGGGTCACCTTCCTGCGCGCGCTCTCGGTGCCGGTTTTCCTTGACGGCAACATCATCGACCTGGGCGTGACTCGGCTGCATGTGGCCGAGGCCTGTTCGGGGCTGAGATACCTGTTCCCGATCCTGTCGTTCTCCTACATCTTCGCCGTCCTTTACAAAGGCCCGATGTGGCACAAGGCGGTGCTTCTGATCTCGGCGGCGCCGATCACGGTGCTGATGAACTCGGTCCGGATCGCGGTGGCGGGCGTCATCGTGCAATATTACGGGCTGGACTGGCTGGAGGGCTTTTCCCACTTCTTCGAAGGCTGGGTGATCTTCATCATCTGCATCCTGATCCTGTTCGCCCTGGCGCGCCTCATGCTGTTCTTCCACCCCGTGAAGATGAGCCTGGCCGAGGCGCTGGACCTGGAGACCGAGGGGCTTCTGGGCCAGGCCGCCCGGGTGCGGCTGACGCGCGCCTCCGCCGCGATGATCACCACCGCGGTGCTGATGGTCGGCGCCAGCCTGGCCTGGCAGGCGATGCCCGACCGGGGCGCGGTCGCGGTCCAGCGCGATCCCTTCGCGCTGTTCCCCCGCCGGATCGACGAGTGGCGCCAGGCCGGCCCGCCGCGCGCGCTGACCGCCGCGGTCGAGCGCACCCTGGCCGCCGACGATTACATCGCGCTCGAGTTCACCGCCCCCGATCAGGCCGCCCCCGTCGAGGTGTTCTCGGCGTTTTACGCCGACCAGTCCGACGGCGGCGTGCACTCGCCCGAGATCTGCCTGCCCGGCGGCGGCTGGGAAATCGCCTGGCTGGAACGTTCGGACCTGACCGACGAGATGGGCTGGGACAGCCCCTTCATGGTCAACCGCGCGATCATCCAGAAGGGCGAGACCCGGATGATGGTCTATTACTGGTTCGACCAGAAGGGCCGGAAGATCGCCTGGGACATGGCGGCGAAATACTGGCTTCTGGTCGATGGTGTCCGGACCGGGCGCACCGACGGCGCGCTGGTCAGGCTGACCACGCCGATCCTGCCCGGCGAAAGCGATGCCGCGGCGGATGCGCGGCTGAACGCGATGCTGAAAAGCACCGTCCCGGTCCTGCCCCGCTTCATCCCCTGATCCCCCGCCGGTCCCGCGCCCCGTGTAACGACTTCATGACATTTTCATGACAGTTGAGAAAAAATGCGCTACCTTCCCCCTTGGGTGAGTGGAAGGGTGTTTCATGTCCAGGCCTTTTGGTTTGCTGGCAATTTCTGCCGTATTCGCGGTTTTGGCCGTTGGGGTGTCTCCGGAAAGACTGATCGCCGCCGGCCTGCTGGACCGGTCGCTGACGTCGCCGATCCCGATTGTCCGGGAGACGGCACAGCTTGAAATCGTGCTTGCCAGATACCTGGCCGGCGCGGCCGCGCTTATGTCCCTCGTGGCCTGGGCCGCCCTGCCATGGCTGGCGCGTTCGCGCTGGTACCAAGGCGTGCTGCGCAGCGATGCCCGCCTCCCGGCCGCCTATGAAGAGCACCAGTCCAGGTTCCTGACGGTGACCGGGCTGATCGCCATGGTCTTCGTGCTGGCCGGCGCGCTCTATATCGCGCGCGGCAGTGCGCTCTTCGACCTCGAAACGCTGCGCATCCTCAATCGCGAGGACGGCGTTCTCGAAAGCGTCTCGGCGCTTCTGCTGCTGGCCGCCGCCGGGATGGCGCTGTGGGTCGCGGTCCAGACCGAGCGGACTGCCGTCCGACTCGGCCACCTGTTCCTGGCGCTTCTGTTCTTCGCCATGTGCGGGGAGGAAATCAGCTGGGGGCAGCGGATCCTCGACTTCGGCACCCCCGAGGCGCTGAAAGAGATCAACGTCCAGCAGGAGGTCAACCTGCACAACATGTTCGGGTACCTGTTCGACCACCTGTTCATCCTCTTGTTCTTCCTCTGGGGCTGTGTCGTGCCGCTTCTGTACTGGAACTCCAGGCTCTGGCGGTGGGGCCAGTCCGGCACCGGCCTGCCCTTCCCCAGCGTCGGGCTGGCGGTCGCGATGCTGCTGGTCACGCTGATGCAGGAACAGCTTACCAACCCGCTTCTGGGCAAGCTGGCGACGCTTCGCGTGGCCGAACTGCGCGAGTTGCTGTCCGCCCTGTGCTTCCTGCTCATGACCACCGAATCGCTCCGCCTCGCCGGACGCGAGCGGGTGCGGGGGCTGCAAAGCGCCTGACGGCTCAGCCGCGGGCGGTCTCCGGGCCAAAGCGCGAATACCTGACCTCCCGCTCCCGTGGCGCGGGCTCGGCCCGGCCGGGGTCTTCGGCCGTCTTCACGTCCTTCTCGACGAATCCCGCCATCGCGCCGAAGATCAGCCAGGCCACCGGCGTCAGGGTCGCGTTCGGGATCAGGTAGACCAGGTTGCCGGCGCTGATCAGCGCCAGCGCCGCGGTTGGGGCGGGCAAGGGCTTGCGCCGCACCGCCCGCGGCAGAAAGATCAGCGAGGCCGACAAAAGGCCGAAGAACGACAGATAGCCGACCCAGCCCTGCTTGCCGATGATGAGGATCCAGCTGCCGTCGGTGACCGAGATCCGGTTGCCGCGCTCGCTGAAGATGAACGACCGGCCCCAGCCGCCCCAGCCGAAAACCGGCTTCATGTTGGCGCGGGCCAGAAGATCGGTCTCGTTCCTGAGCCGGTAGTTCAGCGATTGCGCGCGCTCGGGCGCAAACGAGCCGATCGCGTCGGTGAACGTATCGACCGGCGCGTGATGGCGCATGACCGGATAGGCCAGGAACACGACCGCCACCACCGCCACGACGCGGGCCAGCATCCGCGAGGTCACCATGAACAAAAGCGGCACGAACATGAACGCCAGCATCACCGCGCCAAGGTTCCGCGAGACCAGCAGCGTGCCGAAGATCAAAAGCGTGCACAGGATCGCGCCCAGCCGCTTTTCACCCGTCAGGCGGCCGATCAGGGCCACGCCCGCGACGGTGGCCGTGAACAGGTAGAACCCCAGCCACAGCCCGTGTTCGAGAAAGACCAGCGGCCGGAAGCCGTCGCCCCTGAGGTGCTGGGTCCAGCTGTGGGGGAAGAACCCGTAGGTCCACCGGTTCAGCTGCGGGCTCATCCGGATCTCGAACAGGGCCAGGAACGCGTAAGCCACGCCCAGCACCATGATGGCCACCAGCAGCCTGGTGTGGCGCTCCGGCGTGGCCAGCCAGCGCCGGCCCAGCAGGAACAGGACCAGCACCACGAACACATCGACGAACATCGCCAGGAAATCGCTCGCCCCCAGGCCGGGCAGCACCGCCCCGCCGCTCACCGTCGGGGACCGGTTGGTGTAGTAGGTCAGAAAGGTCGATCCAAGCGCGACCAGCGCGAGCGCCCAGATCAGCCTGCGGAACGTGCGGTCGGCCACCACCGGGGGCTCGTCCATGTCCCGGTTCCAGAACAGTGCCGCGGCCAGCAGCAACGAATAGGTGATTGCGGAGTATTTCGTATAGGGCGGCAACAGCGGGAAATCGAAGCCGACGCGCTCGGGCAGGAACAGGTAGCCCACCAGCGTCGCCCAGATCAGGCCGCGCACCGGGCCGAGACCGGCAAAAAGCGCAATCGTGACGAAAGGCCAGACGATCAGCGCCAGCGCGGCTACAACCGGGGTTTCTGTCATCGCATCCATCCTGCCGGCAAAAGGCCGGGACACCGGAACCCAACATCGCCGGACACCCGTGTCCGGACGCCTTTCCATAGCGGCAAATCCGGCCGAGAGTAAGGCGCGCGCCCCGGACCGGCCGCGCAATGCGGCATCGGGGTCACGACCGGAGGGCCTCCAGCGTCCAGTCCGCCCGGCGGCGGTACCAGACATCGGTGGCGTTGTCCCGCCCGGCCCGAAGCGCGGTTCGCGCCAGCGTGGCGATCCGGTCCGGGTCCCGGGACAGATCCGCCACGATTCCCGCCGCCGCCCCGGTGTCGCCCAGGGGCAAGAGCACCGCGGCGCCGTCGGCGGCGGCGCGCTCGCGGACATAGGGAATGTCATGGGCCACCAGGGGCAGCCCCGCGGCATAGCCGTCGAAGATCATCCGGGGCGTGTCCTCGGCGACCGGCGTGAACAGCAGCGCGTCATAGGCGGCAAGCTCGCGGATCAGGCCGGGGCCATAGGGCCGCTCGCCCAGAAAGCGGATGGCCTCCTGCCCCGCCGCCTGCGCCTCCAGCGCGGCGCGCTCGGGGCCGTTGCCGATCAGGTCCAGCGTGACGTTCGCGCCGTTTTCCCTTGCGTTAGAGACGATGTCTATCGCCCGGTCGCAGCCCTTGCGCGGCACCAGACGGCCGCAATAGACCAGCCGCAGCGGCCCGCCGCCACGGCCCGCCAGCCGCGCCTCGACCACCTCGTCGCCCACCACCTCGTCGCTGTGATACGAGGTGTCGTGGAACAGCTTCGGGTTTTTCGCATAGGGCCCGTAGCGGTCGAACAGCGCCTGCCCCTTCAGGAAGGCCACATCCGCCCGCGCCACGATCCCGCGCAGCGTTGCCTCGTAGGCCCGGTCGTGCAGGCGCTGCACCGGTCCCCCGCGCCTGAGCCCGGCCTGGATCAGCTGGCGGGACTGCACCACGATATCGGTGTCGAGGAAAAAGACATGGGGGGTCCCGCGGGCGCGCACCAGCCGGTTGGCATCCAGGGCAAGCGGACGATACAGGTTGTCGATCACCGTATGCGCCATGTCGGTCTCGTCCAGCGCCAGCCCCACGTCGCGGCGCCAGCGCCGCCGGCCGCCACCCAGCCAGTAGCCGCGCTTCGAGGTCACCGCCGGGACCGAGGGCCGGGGCTCGATCCCGTCCTCCGCCCCGATCGGCTCCAGAAGCACGCCTGCCCCCTCGACGGGCCGCGACGGGGCGACCAGCAGGATCCGGTCGAAATGGTCCCCGAGACTACCTTGCAGCAGCTCCAGTGCGCGTTTCCATTCCGAGATGACGAAACAGCGCGGCCCGTCGGTGTAGACCGGCACATGGATGGCGATCGTATAGGTCGGCATCAGCCGGTCCTCTGCCGGACCCAGCCCAGGAAGGCGGCGTCGGGATGGCGCGGCGGGGTCCTGGCGGCAAAGGCGCGCCATTCGGCCTCCAGCGCATAGATATCCACCCCCGGCACCAGCGCGCGCGCCTCCTCCAGCGTCTGAGGCTTCAGGTGCGGGCCGCCCCCCGGCTCGATCACCTCGTCCTTGCGGGTCACCGCGATCATGTCGCCGGGTTCCTCGTCCAGCCGGTAATCGGGCAGGCTGTCGGCGCGGATGATCTCGCGCACCATGGCGCGGAACACGCGGCGCGGGCTGGTCGAGCCGGACTTCTTCAAAAGCACCTCGACCGAGACCCGCCAGGCCCGCTGCTGCCCGCAATGCTTGCGCGCCAGCTCGTATATCCGCCGCTCCAGGGGCCGTCTCAGTCCGAAATAGTCTCTGTTCAGGGTCAGAACGCTGCGGTTCAGCACCGCCTGGAACAGCCACTCGCTGAGTGTCACCTGCACCCGCACCATGCGCCCCGCCCGCGTCTTGCGCACGATCTCCCAGGCCTCGATCAGGCCGAAGCCCGATGTGATCTCCTCATCGCCGGTGGCGATATTGGTGGTGATCCGCGTGCCCGCCAGCCGCTCGAAGGCCTCCTTCAGCCGGCGATAGGCGTCGCCGGAGGTCTCGCGCCCCGTGGCCAGAAGCAGGTCATGGGCGGTCAGGGTCAGCGTGCGGCCGATCCGGCGCCCGGCGTTCAGCCCCGCCATCAGCTGGCTGATGCAGAAGATCAGGATATCGGCGTCGAAGATTGTGGCCCGGCCCCGGACGGACGGCGTCACCGTCACCTCGACGTCGTTGTGGCGATAGGACAGGATTCGCCGGTCGGGCCGGGTCGACAGCGAAAAGATCGGATGTTCCATCGAGGCCAAGTCATGCTTCGGCGCGACACCGAAGAAATCGCAGACGAAAAAATCGTCCGGCCCCGGGGAAAGCGCCCCTGCCCTCATGATCACTGCCTCCGATCCCCTCTGCCGGGGGATTCGTCGTTTCATTTACACCGAAGTTATCCACAAGCACCGCATCGGTACAGGGGGCATCGGCGCGAGATCGGGGGATCGGAGTCGCCTGTTCGTCGCTTCGGAATCACTCTTTCGGGGGTTCGGAGTCACCCTAGATTCAAAAAAAGACGCAATATCATAGTCTTGTGCATTTTCACTGGACCCTTAACTGAATCTAACAGAAATTAACTCCAGACGCGGAAAACCATCGCCCCATTCTCCTGTAAAAACAGGCGAAAACCCGCGGATTTGCAGAGAAAATTGCAAGGGCGTCTTCCGTCTCTTCCCATGTCCCATGTTTTTCGGTACCCTGCCGAAAACACGATACATGGAGGGCTCGATGAGCAGCGACCCCCTCGCCCCCTATCACGGACTGTCGCCGGATCAGGCGCTTGGTACGCTGGGCAATCCCCTCGATACATCCGGCTTTGCGGCCATTGCCGAGGCCTGCCGCCGGGGCCGTGACGACCTTGCCGGGCGCGGTCTGGACGATCAGGGCCAGAAGGTGCTGAGGCGGTTTTCGACCTGGGAGATCACCAAATACCTGATCCCCGTCGCGCCCGCGCATTTCCGCCGCGTGCTCCGGCAGAACCCCGGGTTGCCCCAGGGCGGAACCGAGACCGACGGCGGGGCCAAGTGGTTCACCCTCGACGAGGTGCTGCGCCTGCGCGCCTTCTTCGCCGCCGAGGGGGCCCAGAACCGCGACTACCTGCCCTACCGGCCCCACGGCCTGCCCGCCAAGGTGCTGGCGGTGGCCAACTTCAAGGGTGGCGTCGGCAAGACCTCGACGGCGGCGCATCTGGCGATGTCGGCGGCACTCGACGGCTACAAGGTGCTGGTGGTCGATCTCGACAGCCAGGGCTCCATGACCTCGATCTTCGGCGGCCGGGTGGCCGACGAATGGGCGACCGTGTTCCCGATGCTGGCGCGGCACTATGGCGAGCATCTGCGCGCCGAGAACGTCTCGCGCCTCGGCCGGGGCGAAAACCCGGTGCCGCTGGAAGACACCGTGGCCCAGGCCATGGAGATGCGCGCCCAGGATCTGGCGCAAAAGACCCACTGGCCCAATATCGACCTGATCGGCGCGCAGCTCGACCTCTACTGGGCCGAGTTCCAGGTGCCGGTGTGGCGCATGCAGGCGCGGGCCTGGAAGCTCTGGGACGCGCTCTCGGAGCGTCTGGAGGCCGACGGGGTGCTGAACGACTATGACCTCGTCATCCTCGACACACCCCCTGCCCTTGGCTACCTGACGATCAACGCGCTGGCCGCGGCCGATATCCTTCTGGTGCCCACCGGCGCCAGTTTCCTCGAATTCGAGAGCACGGGGCGCTTCTTCGACATGCTGCACGCCACGTTTGCCAGTATCGAGGAAGGCGAGAACATCGCCGCCCGCGCGCTTGGCCGTCCCGGTCTCAGCTTCGAATGGGACGCGGTGCGGGCCATCGTCACCCGCTATGACGGGGCGCAGCAGGCCGAGTTCGCCGCTCTGATGCAGGCCTACCTGGGAACGGTGCTTTCACCCTATCGTCAGGATTTCACGGCATTGGTGGGCCAGGCCGGCGAGCAGGTGGCGGGGATCTACGAGGCCGATTACCGCGATTTCAACCGCGAAACCTATGCCCGGGGCCGCGCGGCCTTCGACGAGACCTGGGCGGCGGTCAAGCGCCTGTTGATCGGGGCCTGGCGCCGCGATGAGCTGGCCGGTCAGCAGGCAGCGGAATAGGAGAGACGACATGGCCAAGCGCAAGCGACTGGAGATGCCGGAAGGCCCGATTTCCCCTGATTTAGAGACGAAATCGGTCTTCCCTGCCCCGCGCGCCCGGATGCCCATCGCCGAGGTGGCGGGCGACACCGCCAGCCGCGCCGCGCTGGAGGAGGTGGCGCGCGAGATGACGACGGCCGAGGGCGAGGGCCGGGTGGTCCGCAAGCTGCCGCTGGCCGCCGTCCAGGCCCATCACCTGTGCCGCGACCGCATGGTGCTGGACGAAGACGAGATGGCGGCGCTGACGTCCTCGCTGGCCGAGCGCGGCCAGCAGACCCCGATCGAGGTGGTGGCGCTGCCGGGCGGCAAATACGGGCTGATCTCGGGGCTCAGGCGCGTCGAGGCCCTGCGCGCGCTGGGGCGCGAGGACGTGCTGGCGCTGGTCAAGCAGCCCCGCGACAGCCAGGCGGCCTATCAGGCCATGGTCGAGGAAAACGAGATCCGTGCCGGGGTGTCGTTCTACGAGCGCGCCAACATCGCCGTGGCCGCCGTGGGGCAGGGGGTCTATCCCGACACCCACGAGGCGGTGAACGGGCTGTTTGCCCATGCCGCCAAGGCCAAGCGGTCGAAGATCCGCAAGTTCATCACGATCCGCGAGACCTTCGGCAAGTCGCTGAACTTCCCAACCGCCATTCCCGAGCATCTGGGCGTCGCCCTGGGCCAGGCGATCGAGGCCGACCGGCGGGTTGCGGGCTGGGTGTCGAAGGCGCTGAACGCCGCCCCGCGCGAGGATGCCGCGGCCGAGCGGCGGGTGCTGGAGGCGGCGCTGAAACAGCCGCGCTCCAAGCCCGAGCGCGAGCGGATCGCGCCGGGGCTGATCCTGGAGATCCGGCAGGGCAGGGCGGTCTTGTCGGGCAAGGCGGTGGACGAGGGCTTCACCGAGGCGCTGCGGCAATGGGTGGTTTCGCATGCGAAACCCTGAGCCGGGGATCTTTGGCCCTTTGACTCGAATTTCCCTTATTTAGAGCCGTTTTTAGGGGTTTCGCATGCGAAACCCCTCCCGGTTACGCAGCGATCACCGGATCGACCAGCTCGTCCTCGTCCGGCACCATCGCGGCCAGGGTTTCGCTGACGACGCCCTGATCGGCGGTCAGCGTATCCCACAGCGACTGGTTGCCCGCCGAGACATCGGTCTGGTCGCCCAGGGTCTGAACCGAAACCGCGCCCGAACCCGAGGTCAGCTCCAGCGTGACGCTGTCGCTGACATAGTCGATCACGATGGTCGCATCCCGCGCGCCCAGCCCGCCGACGGTGGCGTCGTTGAACAGCCCGACGATCTCGTCGGCGTCCATCAGCGTGAACGCGGTGCCGGCGCTGGCCGAGAGGCCCGACAGGTCGATCTCCAGCGTGGCATCGCCCAGGTCGATGCCGGACTGCACGTTCGGCGTCTCGCCCAGGGCGCCCGAGCGGAATTCTCCGATCGCGCCCATCTCGCCGGTATCGTCGGCGCCGAAGGCCAGGGTGGCGCCCTCGTGCATGTCCAGGATCGCGGTCTGGCCGTCGTCGCCGTCGAAACCGACCGTCGCGCCGCCCGTCACCGCCAGGGTGTGGCCCGCGCCCAGATCGAACTCGCCGCCCTCGGTGGCCAGGATCGCCTGTCCGCCGGTGGCGGTCAGGTCGGCGTTCTGCATCAGCCCGGTGTTGGCAAAGCGCCCGCCGGACAGGGTGATGTCCAGATCCGCGGCATCCGAGCCGTTGGTCCAGATCTGGCCCGCGCCCTCGACGTTCAGGTGCCCGGTGTCGTCGCCGGTGATGCCGCCGTTCAGGGTCAGCCTGCCGCCATAGACGTTCAGTGCGCCATCCGCGCCGAAATCGAGGCTGTCGATCGCGGCATTGGTGCCGTAGGTGACGTGGTTGCCGCCCAGATCGACGCTATCGCCCGCGTGCAGGCCCGGCAGATCGTCGGTGTCCCAGTTCAGCCGGTTGTCCCAGCGCACGCCGTCGGCGAGGTCGTCGGGCACGAAACGCAGGGTGGTGGCCTCGGCGCGGATATCCGGCGCGATGCCGAAGCCTTCCTGGAAGAACCGGATGATCAGGTCGGCATCGACCAGGTTGTCGAAGGCGCCATCGGCCTGGGCGCGCAGGTAATTGGCCAGATCCTCGATCGTGGCGGTCTCCTGGCCCAGAAGCTGGGCGGTGAAGTTCTGGATCGTGGTCTGGTCCAGAACCGCCGTGTTCAGCCCGTCGATATTCTGCTCGGTGGTGGTGTCGGGGTTGTAGACCTCGTTCGCGCCCTGCCAGTTATAGACGATGGTGTCGTCGTAATAGGTGCTTTCGTTGCTGACCGCGTCATGGGTCCAGATCTTGTAGTCCAGCTCGGCGGGGTTGTTGGGGTCGGCCAGGTGGGCGACGATATTGTCGACCATGCTGGTCAGCTCGCCGGTTTCCAGGATGCCCATGGTCAGCCCGCCGATCTGGAAGGCCTCCTTGTGCGCGCCGGACGTGACCAGGTTGTCGGTCATCAGGGTATAGTTGCCGATCGGCCCGGCATCGTTGTAGTCGCCGCCAAGCGCGGTGAAGGCGGCGTTGTTGTCGAGAAAGACGTTGTCCTCGATGAAGCCGCCCGAGCGGACCTGCGCGCCATAGGAGGCGCCGCGCATGAAGATCGAGTCGCGCACGGTGACATCGTCCATATGCGCGCCGAAATACATGTTGTGGCTGAACATGCTGGGCGGCTGGCCGTCGGGGTTCCAGCCATTGAGGTCGAACACGGCGTTCTCGATCAGCGCGCCGTCGGTTTCGTTCATGTACAGCGCCTGGATCCGGTCGGAATGGGTTTCCCAGTCGCCGCCATCTTTGGATTCCTCGCGGTAGATGTCGAAGAATTCCGAGTTCCGGATGGTTACGCCGCTGGACCACTGGATCGCGACCTCGTCGCCGGTGAAGGTGACGTTGTCGAACAGCAGGTTTTCCGCCTTCAGGATCAGCGAGCCGTCGCCGATATGGACATCCTGCACGACGATGTTGGAATAGCCGTACTGGTAGGTCATGTCGAAGGCGGTGGCGATCTTGGGGGCATCCCCGTCGCCCCAGGCGCCGACGTACAGCGGATTCATCTCGCTTTCGCCGCCGACGCCGCGGCCGAAGATCCGGCCCAGGTCGGCGTAATCGTAGCCGCTTTCCAGCAAAAGCCAGTTCGAGGTCTGGGAATGATCCGGCGTCACCGTGGTCCACAGGGTCATGCCGGCATCCTGCGCCAGCGCCAGATCCTCGCTCTGGCCATAGCCGTTTTCGGCCAGGAAGCCGCCGGTGACCTGAGAGACGTCGATGCCCTCGATCCGGGCCACGTCGGCCAGGCTCAGGGCGCTGGAACTGCCTGAAATATAGACCTTCGTGTGCACGTCGCCGTGTTCGACGATCACCCGGTCGTTTTCGTCGGTGGCCAGCATGTACTGGGCTTCGCCGGTGCCCCAGCCCTGGTCCTGCAGGCCGGGAGTGACGTTCAGGTCGACCTGGTGGGTGGTGACCGAGCCGTCCTCGTGCTGGGCGCTGTAGGTAAAGCTCTGGCTGCCGGTGAACCCGGACTGGGTCATCACCAGCGCGAAGGTGCCGTCGGGGTTGACGGTGACGGTGCCGTGCTCGACGCCCGAGACGATCTCGACGCTGACCGCGTCGCTGGCCGCCGGCGACAGGGTCGCCACGCGCCCGGCGATGACATCGACCGTGCCGTCCGCGATGGTGGGTGTCGTCGAGGCGCCGTCCGCGCCGCCGCTGCCGGTCTGCTCGGGGGCCTGCGGTTCGGTCACGACCGGATCGGTGCCGGTGTCGCCGGTGCTGGGTGTGGTGTCGGTCGAATTGGTGGTGTCGGTTGCGGTCGTCGTTTCCGTGGTGCCCGTGGTATCGGTCCCCGTGGTATCGGTCCCCGTGGTGCCCGTACCCGTCGTATCGGTGCCTGTCGTATCCGTTGTATCCGCGGGATCGGTGGTGTCCGTGGTCTCCGGGATGGTCTCTTTCTTGCCAATGCCCTTGACGTCGGTTTTGTCCTTGTCCGACCCGAGAGCGGCAGCAGCGCCGGTTCCGATGAGGCCGAAGAGAAGAAGAAGAGGATTCATTGAGGCTCCGGTGGCAAGTATCTATTTTTGTTGAGCAGATGGAGACAAAGGAACTCAATAACGACGACCGTAGAGAAACCCGACTTTGGGGCGACTTTTTGTTCACATTGCGCCCGTGCAGTGGCCGGCAGGGCTGTTTCGGCGCCGTTTTGCCTGCACGGCGATTGTGGAGTTAACTATTTGATATAAAATGAAATATCAGGCATTTCGGGGCAGGGTGCTCGGCGGAAATCTGCTGGCGGGGGCGGGGTGTCGGCGTTAAATCTCTGTAAACCATGTCCGGGCAAGACCGGCGCCATGGGCATGTCGGTTTCAGAATCTGCAACACGGGTCCTGCGCGGCCTGGCCCGGCCGGCGGTCCGGCTGGCGCGCGAAATACCGCCCCAGGCCGGGGGGCTCTGGCCCGGGCCGGGGCCGCGCCTGGTGTGCCTGCCGTGCGAGGGCCGCCACGGCGCGGCGCTTCTGCGGATCTACAACATGGCGAGGGGCCTGCGCGCGCGGGGCTGGCGTGTGCTGATCCTGTCGCCGCGGCTGACCCTGGCCCAGCGGTATCGCTGCATCGCGCGGCTCGGCCCGGACCTTCTGCTGATGCAGGGCGCGCGGCATGCGCTGAACCGGCCCGATCTCTATCCGGCCTGGCCGGTGGCCTTCGACATGGACGACGCCGATTTCCACCTGCCGCATCTGGCCGACCCGGTGCGCCTGGCCATGCCGAAGGTGCGGCTGGTGCTGGCGGGCTCGCGCTATGTAGCCGACTGGTGCCGGGCCGCCGGGGCAGGGGAGGCGCATGTGGTCTGGACCGGTGCGCCGGTTTCGGCGGCGCCGCGCCCGCCGCAGGCCGCACGGCCCCCCGTCGTCGCCTGGGCCCAGACCCGGCCGATGACCTATCGCCGCGAGGCCGATATGGTGCGGCAGGTCATGGCCGCCCTGTCGCGCGAGATCCCGGCGGTGCGGCTGCGGCTGTTCGACCGCCAGCCGGGGGACGACCCGGGCTTTGCCGAGTGGTTCCGGGCGGCGGGCATTCGGACCGAATGGGCCGGAAAAGCCAGATATAGGGACTATATCCGGCTGTTCGACGACGTGTCGCTTGGCTTTGCGCCGCTGTCGGAGGAAACCCCGTTCAGCCGGGGCAAGTCCTTTGGCAAGGTGCTGGCGATGCTGGACCGCCACGTGCCGGTGATCGCCAGCGATCTGGGCGAGCATGGCGCGTTCTTCACCGGGGCGACCGGGATCGTTTCGAACCGCCTCGATGACTGGATGTCGGGCGCGGCGCGGCTGCTGGCGGATCCGGCGGCGCGGCAGACCATGGCCGAGGCCGCGGCCGAGGCGTTCCGGCACCGGTTGAGCGATACCGCCGCCGCGCGCCGGACCGACGCGATCCTGCGGGCGACTTTACATAATCAACCTTACGCGCGAAGTGGGGCCTGAGCGCGGCCCACTGGACTTTTCCGCGCGACGCTTCTTTGTTTCGCCCCATGCGACGTCTGCCCTTCCGATTGCCTGCCGCCGTCCTGTTGGTGCTGTCCGCCTGCGGGCTGGCGCGCTGTGCGCCCGAGCCGATCGGGCCGGACGAGGTCTCGGCGCGCTTCGCCCGGCCCCTGACGCCACCCGAGCGGCCCCTGGCGGTCTATTTCATCGGGCATTCGCTGATCGGGCGCGACATCCCCGCCTTCGTCGCGCAACTGGCCGGTGACGGGCATCGCTATGAGGTGCAACTGGGCTGGGGCGCCGAGTTGCAGGCGCATTGGGAGCCGGACGTGCCCCTGGACGGGGGCGAGACCGAGAACGCCCACCCCCGGTTCCGCGAGGCGCATGCGGCGGTGGCCAGCGGCGAGTACGACGCCATCGTGCTGACCGAGAAGGTCGAGATCCGCGCCTCGATCAGGTATCACGACAGTTGGCATTACTTGGCGGAATGGGCGCGCAAGGCCTGGGCGGCGAACCCCGATACACGTCTCTATTTCTATGAAACCTGGCCCAATCTCGATGACGAGGAGGGCTGGCTGACTCGGCTGGACCTGGATTTGTCCCGCTATTGGGAGCGCGAGATCGCGGACCGCGCAATGGCCGCGCCGGGCGTCGAGCGCCCGATCCACATGATCCCCGGCGGGCAGGTCATGGCGGCCTTTGCGCGCGAGTTGCAGCGCAGGGGCGGGATCGGGGACGTGGGCGGCATCGAGGACCTGTTCAAGGACCGCATCCACGTCAATGACCTGGGCGCCTACCTGATCGCGATGACCCAATACGCGGTGCTCTACGGCCGCTCTCCCGTCGGTCTGCCCCATGCGCTGAGCCGTGCCGACGGCACGCCGGCCACGCCGCCGTCGCCGGAGCTGGCGCGCGCCATGCAGGAGACCGCCTGGCGCGTCGTGACGGGCTATGCGCGCACGGGCGTCGGCAAGTGATGTGTTTCTGTGTCACTTGAGGAATAGCGCGCGGGGTCCCGTGGACGGGCGCGGATCGGCGCGGTACCTCTGTGCTCGGTAAGAATGCGTTCGGTGTGCGTATGATTTTGAAGTCCCTGCTTCCGGTGTTGTGTTCGACCGCCCGGCCCGTCTCGACCGGCTGACGCGCCCATGACGACCCCCGACCGCCACATCGCCTATCTGACCAACCTGTACCCCGCGGTGAGCCATACGTTCATCCGGCGCGAAATCCATGCGCTGGAGCGGCAGGGCATCACGGTTGACCGTATCGCGCTGGCGGGGTGGGACGGCCCCTTGGTGGATGCCGAGGACCTGAGAGAGCGGGACCGGACGCGCTATACCCGCAAGGACGGCGTGCTGCCGCTGATCGGTGCGGCGCTTGGTGTCGCGGTGCGGCGGCCCGGACGGTTCCTGCGCGCGCTTGGCGCGGCGGTGGCGATGTCGCGCAAGGCGATGCGCCCACTGCCCTATCACCTGATGTATCTTGCCCAGGCCTGCCGGATCCTGACCTGGCTCGAGAAAAGCGGGGCGACCCATATCCATGCCCATTTCGGCACTAATCCGGCGGAAATCGCCTGTCTGGTGGGGTATCTTGGCGGTCCCGGCTACAGTTTCGCCAACCATGGCAGCAACGAGCTGGACGGGGCGGCGCGGCTGCATTTTCCGCGTAAGGTGGACCGGGCGACATTCTCGACGGCGGTCAGCCAGTATGGCCGCAGCCAGATCATGCGGCGTCTGCCCGCCGATCTCTGGGCGAAGATGCATGTGATCCACTGCGGCCTGGACGAAGGCTATTTCGCCGACGGTCCGCTGCCCCTGCCCGGGACGCCCCGGTTCCTATCGGTCGCGCGGCTGTCGCCCGAGAAGGGCCATCTCCTGTTGCTCGACGCTTTCGCCGGGGTGCACAGGCGTCATCCCGAGGCGCGGCTTGCGCTGGTGGGCGACGGCCCGATGCGCGCCGGGATCGAGGCGCGGATCGCGGAGTTGGGCCTTGGCGGCGCGGTGGAGATCACCGGCTGGGTCGATGCCGAACGGGTCCGGAACGAGCTGGCCAATGCCACGGCGCTGGTCCAGCCCAGCCTGATCGAGGGCCTGCCGGTGGTGATCATGGAGGCGATGGCGCGCAAGCGGCCGGTGATCTCGACCTATGTCGCGGGCATTCCCGAACTGGTGGTGCCGGGCGAGACCGGCTGGCTGGTGCCCGCGGGTGACACCGAGGCCCTGGCGGAGGCGATGGAACAGGCGGTTTCCAGCGATTCAGAGACGCTTTTGCGCATGGGCGAGGCCGGGCTGGCGCGGGTGCGCGCGCGCCACCTGATCGACACCGAGGCGGCGAAGCTGGCGGCGCTGATCTTCGGAGAGACCGGGTGATCCGCGGTCTGGCGATCCGGGCTCTGGCCGCCCCCCCGGTCTGGCCGCTGTTGCGGCGCCGGGCACTGCGGCACAGTCGGTTCAGCATCCTGTGCTATCACACGCTGGGCCCGGATACCGGCGGCGTGACCGGCTGGACGGTGCTGCGCGCGCGGGATTTCCGGGCGCAGCTGGCCGACCTGTCGCGGGTCTACGAG
>JBNKWI010000013.1:0-57251 GCA_050299695.1 Paracoccaceae bacterium | reverse complement strand
CCGTCGCGATGCCCACGAGCCCGGCCACCCGCTCCGGCATCGCCCGCGCCGTCAGAAGCGCGATCCAGCCGCCCATCGACGAGCCCACCAGCACCTGCTTCCCCTCGGTCAGCGCCCCGATCGCCGCCGCCGCATCCGCCGCCCAATCGCCGATCGAGCCCTCCTCGAACGCCCCCGACGACGACCCGTGCCCGGAATAGTCGAACCGCAGGAACGCCCGCCCCGTCGCCCGTGCCCAGGCCTCCAGATGCACCGCCTTGGTGCCTTCCATGTCCGAGGCGAAGCCACCCAGGAACACCACGCCCGGCCCCGCCCCCTTTGTCCGGCGATAGGCGATCCGCCGCCCTTCGGCAGTCTCGAGAAAGTCCGGCCCGGCCATGCGCTCCTCCGTTTCGGACCTTGCTGGCAGGCTTCGCCCGGCGGTGCAACCGGATCAGACCGCCCTGACCGCCGGCGCCGCCGCCTCGTGCGCGCCCCGGTCGAACAGGTCCTCGAGGAAATAGGCCGAAAGCTCGGCCCGGTTCGCGAGCCCCGACTTCCGGTAGATCCCCTGCGCCTGCTGCCGGATCGTCGCCTCCGAAGTGCGCCGCGCCTCGGCGATCTGCTTGAGCGACGCGCCCTTCAGGATCAGCCCCGCGATATCCGCCTCCGCCTCGGTCAGCCCCCAGTCGCGGAACTGCGCCAGGATC
The DNA here is from genome assembly GCA_050299695.1 of Paracoccaceae bacterium. Taxonomy (GTDB): domain Bacteria; phylum Pseudomonadota; class Alphaproteobacteria; order Rhodobacterales; family Rhodobacteraceae; genus Ovoidimarina. Next base: position 56,562 of record JBNKWI010000013.1, on the reverse strand, counting down.
GCCGCCGAGAGCCCGTCGAAGAGCCGCGCGCTCCGCTGCCGCCACTCGCGCCCCGCCTCCGCCGCGCGCCGGACCTCCGAGCGCAGCGCCACCGTCTCACGCTCGACCGAGCGGAGCCGCCCGATCACCAACACGCTCGCCGCCATCGCGCTCACCATCAGGAGCGTCTCGACGAAATCCGTGGCGAGATCGGGGCCCGAGAACGGCTCGCCGGTCACCAGCCGGTCGAACCCGTTCAGGAGGAGCGAAAGGAGCGCGGTCACGCCCAGGACATAGCCCGCTACAAGCGCCGGAAACCGCATCGCCGCTCCTCCCCAGATTGCCGCCCCTGGTCACCATGGAAGTCTGGGGGCGGCGCGGCCGCTGCCGCCATCCTACACATGTCGGATCCGCCGCGCATCCCGCATCCGCCGGATAGCGCCGGGGGGCCGCGGCATGCGCTCCTTCTCCCCGATACCGACATGGAGAATGACATGCGCCCCGCCTGGTTCCCGATCCTGACCTGCCTCCTCGCCGCCCCCGCCCCGGCCGAAACCCTGCTCCCCACCTTCGCGCCCGAGCTCTTCGAGCCCGGCGCGCCCATCGACAACCCCTACCTGCCGTTCCTGCCCGGCTTCTCCGCCGTGCTCTCCGGCGCGGGGATCGACGAAGACCGCGCGCCCTTCACCGAACGCAGCGAACTCAGCTATGCCGGCCCTGGCCGCACGATCCTCGGGCTCCCCACCACCACGGTGCTCGACCGGGCCTTCGAGGGCGACCGGCTCGTCGAGGAAACGCTCGACTACTACGCGCAGGACCGGGCCGGGAATGTCTGGTACCTGGGCGAGGACGTGACGAACTACCGCTACGACGAAGACGACATGCTGATCGGCACCGACTCCGCCTCGGCCTGGATCGCCGGGGAGAACGGCGCGCTGCCGGGCTATGCGATGCCGGCCATGTCGGATCCCGGATTCGCCTATTACCAGGAATTCGCCGAGGCCGACGACGCGCTCGACGAGGCGCTGGTCTGGGCGACCGGCGCCAGTGTGGAGGCGGGCGGCACGACCTACAGCGGCGTGCTCGTCAACCTCGAGACCTCCGTGCTCGATCCCGACCTGCGCGAGTTCAAGTACTACGCGCCCGGCATCGGCCTGATCCGCGCCGACGAGGGCCTCGATGCCGCCTTCGGCAACCCCGCGCTCATCGTGACCCGCGGCGGCCCCGCCCCGGTCCCGCTGCCGCCGGCGCTGCCCCTGCTCGCGGCCGGCCTCGCCGCGCTGGCGGCCCTCGGCCGGCGCCAGCGCCTCCACATCGGGTAGACTGCCCGCGGCCCCTTACCCGATGCTCTGCGCCAGCGCCCGGCTGATCTCGGTGAGCGACCGCCCCGACTCCGCCTTCCACGCGTTGAACGCCGCCTGCACCGCCGCCATCGCCTTGGCCGACGTTGGCGCCTTGTCGATCACCCCTTCCTCCACGAGCCGCGCCACCACGTCCCGGCTCAGGATGTAGCTCTCCTTGCCCATGAAGCGCAGCACGTATTGCCCCGTCGTGCCGCCCAGCCGCGAACCTTCCTTGCCCATCCAGCGCACCAGCCCCGCGAAATCCTCCGCCGGCCAGTCGCCCACCTTGCGCCCGAAGCCGCCCGCCTCCTGGATGAACACCGCGTTCTCCTGGATCGCGCGGATCTTCGGCGGGCTCCGGATCACGCGGGTGTCCGTGATAAGCTGATCGAACCAGTCCTCCGACATCATCGCCACGCGCCCCACGTCGAACCCGTGAAACGCCGCCTCGATCCCCGGCCATTTCGCCTCCACCACCTTCCAGCTGATCCCCGCCTGAAAGATCCCCCGCGCCATCTGCGCGAGCCATCTCTCGTCCGGAATCGCCGCCAGCTCTTCGGCGCTCTTCACCGGCATCGCGCCGGCCAGCACCGCCTCGCGCCCGCCCTTCCGCCCGGCGGCAATCTCCAGGATCTCGTCGAATGTCCGCATGCGTCCCTCCTCACCTGACCCGCAGGCTACACCGCGCCCCGGAAAACACCAGAACAAAATGGCAACATCCTGCTCCCCGCTTGACGCCGCCCGAAACCGCGGCCAAGGCTCCCCGCACCATACCCGCAACCGGGCGCTCCGTGGGCGCCAAACCGACGAGGAACAGGCCGATGCGCCAGATTTCCCTGACATTCCCCGATGGCAACGCGCGCGACTACGCCACCGGCACCACGCCGGCCGAGGTCGCCGAGAGCATCTCGAAATCGCTGGCCAAGGCGGCGATCAGCGCCACGGTGAACGGCGCCCACTGGGACCTCGCGTGGCCCATCGACACCGATGCCGAAATCGCCATCAACACCATGAAGGACGACGGCCCGGCCTACGAGCTGATCCGCCACGACCTCGCCCATATCATGGCCCGCGCCGTGCAGGAGCTCTGGCCCGAGGTGCAGGTCACCATCGGCCCGGTCATCGAGAACGGCTGGTACTACGATTTCGACCGCAAGGAGCCCTTCACCCCGGACGATCTCGGCGCCATCGAGAAGAAGATGAAGGAGATCATCAACGCCCGCGACGCCGTCCGCACCGAGGTCTGGTCGCGCGACGACGCGATCCTGCACTACAAGAAGGCGCACGAGCCCTACAAGGTCGAGCTGGTCGAGGCGATCCCCGAGGGCCAGCCGATCCGCATGTACTGGCACGGCGACTGGCAGGATCTCTGCCGCGGCCCGCATCTCCAGCATACCGGCCAGGTCCCCGCCGACGCGTTCAAGCTGATGAAGGTCGCCGGCGCCTACTGGCGCGGCGATTCCAACCGCCCGCAGCTCCAGCGGATCTACGGCGTCGCCTTCAAGACCCGCGACGAGCTCAAGGCCCATCTCACCTTCCTCGAGGAGGCCGAAAAGCGCGACCACCGCCGCCTCGGCCGCGAGATGAAGCTCTTCCACTTCCAGGAAGAGGCCCCCGGCATGGTGTTCTGGCACGACAAGGGCTGGACCATCTACCGCCAGCTCGAGGACTACATGCGCCGCCGCCTCGCCACGGCCGGATACCGCGAGATCAAGACCCCCCAGGTCGTCGACCGCAAGCTCTGGGAAGCCTCGGGCCACTGGGACAAGTACCGCGAAAACATGTTCATCACCGAGATCGACGAGGAACATGCCAACGAAAAGCGCACCAACGCGCTCAAGCCGATGAACTGCCCCTGCCACGTCCAGGTCTTCAACCAGGGCCTCAAATCCTATCGCGACCTGCCCTTGCGCCTCGCCGAATTCGGCTCCTGCCACCGCTACGAGCCGCACGGCGCGCTGCACGGCCTCATGCGCGTGCGCGGCTTCACCCAGGACGACGCGCATATCTTCTGCACCGAGGACCAGATCGAGGAGGAATGCGCCAAGTTCATCGACCTCCTCTCGGGCATCTACCGCGACACCGGCTTCGCGAGCTTCGACATCAAGCTCTCCACCCGGCCCGACGTCCGCGTCGGCTCCGACGAGATCTGGGACAAGGCCGAGGCCGCGCTCGAAAGCGCGATCCTCAAGGTCCGGAACGACTACGAGGTCGACCCCGGCGAAGGCGCCTTCTACGGCCCGAAGCTCGACTTCAAGCTCACCGACGCGATCGGCCGCGAATGGCAATGCGGCACCTTCCAGGCCGATTTCAACCTGCCCGAGCGGCTCGACGCCAACTATATCGGCCCCGACGGCGAGAAGCACCGCCCGGTGATGCTGCACCGCGCGATCCTCGGCTCGTTCGAGCGCTTCATCGGCATCCTGATCGAGAACTACTCGGGCCGCCTGCCGTTCTGGCTCGCGCCGCGCCAGGTCGTCGTCGCCTCCATCGTCTCCGAGGTGGACCCCTACGTGCACGAGGTCACCGCCGCGCTCCGCGCCGCCGGGCTCCGCGCCGAGGCCGACACCCGCAACGAGAAGATCAACTACAAGGTCCGCGAACACTCGGTCGGCAAGGTCCCCGCGATCCTCGCCATCGGCCAGCGCGAGGCCGAGGACCGCACCGTCACCCTCCGCCGCCTCGGCGAAAAGGAGACCCGCGTCCTCTCCCTCGACGACATCGTCGCCACCCTCGCGCAGGAAGCCGTCCCCCCCGACCTCGCCGGCTGACCCTCCCGCCGACCCGGCGCGTGCCCCGTTGCCGCGCCGGGCCTTCGCACCGCAGACCTGCGCCCAGAAGCGTCCGGCATCCGGCGAAACCTCCGCGGGATCCCGGTCCCAGCACAGCCCCGCGCCCACCGAAATCACCCCCTGATGCTCCGAAGCACGAAGCCGGGCGCGCGCCTGCCCGTGGGATGGCGCCGCAACGGCTTTCCGCTCACTTCATGGCGCCACCCGCCTCCGACCTCGACGGTCCGGGCAAACGTCACCAGAGCGCCAGCCCGGCGGCCCTGCGGGCCTCGTTCATCCGCCATGGCGACGGGGCACCCGTGCCCCCGGCAGCCGTCCGTGAGACCACCTCGCGCAGCAGCCGAAACCCGAATCACTCGACCCCGAAAACCGGCGCACGCCCGGTTCGCACACCGTTCACCCGGCCCCCGCACGGCCCTGGCACCCGGCTCAGCCGGCCCGCGCCGCGCCGGCCTCCGGAGTGGCCGAAACCGGGGCAATTCCCACGAAACCCGCTCCGCCGGTGTACAGGTTGTGTACGGGTTGTGTACGGGTTGTGCCCCCGAATTCTGGGCTTTCCCCAACCACCCCTGGCCGCGCCCGCACCCTGGCCGCACCGCGCCGCGACCCGCGCTCCGGGCCGGAAGCCCGCCCGAAACGCAACCGCGCCGGCAGCGCGATGAACCGCCCGCCGCAACCGGAAACCGGAGCAGATCCCCCGAAACCCGACCCGCCGGTGTACGGGTTGTGTACAGGTTGTGTTCGGGTTGTGCGCCCCGGAATCCTCCGGCGCCGTCGGCTCATGTCCGGCTTTGCCCGGGTAGCGGATCCCGTCCCCGGGACACTCCTTCCTCTGGCCGGAAATACTCCGGGGGTGTGGCGCGCAGGCGCCGAAAGGGGGCCGCGCTTCCGGGGCGCCCCGCCTCAGGGCTCCGCCGGAACCGCGCCCCGCGCCGCCCCGGCCCAGCCCTCCGGCAGCGCGAGACCCAGCTCCGCAAGCTCCGCCGCGATCCGCCGCGCATCGCAAGCGAAGCGCTCCCGGAACCAGCCCGGCACCGGCATGGGCGCCGTCGCGTTCACCCGCCGCGACAGGAGCGCGGGCGGATAGGCATGGGGCGGCAGGTCGAGAAACCGCTCGATCCGCGCGAGCCCCGCCGCCGGGTCCGCGTGCATCTCCTCGTGGAACGACACCATCAGCGCGCGCTCCGGCAGCCCCGCCCGCATCCGCCGCAGCGCCGCGCCGTATTCGGCATTCTCCCAGATGAAATCCTGGCGCGCGAAGCGCTCGAGCCGGTCGTGATCCCAGTCGCTCACCGCCTCGGCCTGCCCGGTGATCGCAAGGTGGAACTTCAAGTGGCTCCAGAGCCGCGCCACCGGCTCGCGCATCGTGTACAGAACCCGGAGCCGGCCCGTGCGCGCCGCGATCCGCTCCCAGGCCTCGACCGGCAAGAGCGCGTAAAGGTTGGAGAAATCCGCCGCCCAGGCGCCGGCGGGCCGACCCATGAACAAGGCCCGGTACCAGCACTCGTCCAGCGGCCCGTCGAGATAGCTCGCCGCCCAGCGCAGCCTCTCGCGCACCGCCGCCGCCCGGCTCTGGGCCGGGTCGATGCCGATCAGCTTGCGCCGCACATTGTCGATCCGCCGCTCCTCGCTGAGCACGTTCGGGCGGACATGGACCGCATAGAAATAGTGGATCTCCTTTTCCGGCGTGAACCAGATCCCGGGATGGGCGGCGAGCACCGAATAGGTCCAGGTGGTGCCGGCCTTCATCGCGCCCGCGCCGAGGAACAGCCGGTCCATCAGCTCAGACATGGCGCGCCTCGCGGATCACCGGGCCAAGGAGCAGGAGCCCCAGTGCCAGGCAGGTCAACCCGGCGCCCGCCAGATAGGCCGGGTTCGCCAGCCGCGCGTCGTAGCCGCCATAGACCGCCCCGCGCATCAGCGCGGTCAGGTGCAGGAGCGGGTTCAGCAGCGCGGCCTCCCGCACCTCGACCGGGATATCCTCGGCCAGGAAGAAGATCCCCGAGACCAGGAACAGCGGCCGCGTCGCGATCTGCCAGAGCCGCTCCCAGAGCGGCAGCCGGTGGAACAGCGCGCAGTTCAGGCACCCCACCCCGGCCCCGAACAGCCCGGCCAGCGCCAGCGCCAGCGCCAGCCGCGGCCCGGAATAGAGCGCGCTGGTGTCGAACATCGCCTCGATCCCGCCAAGCACCAGGGCGATGATCGCCAGATGGGTGAGGAAGTTCAGCAGGAACCGCGCCACCAGCGCATCGAGCGGCGCCACCGCCGGATAGGACAAGAGGGGCCGCGAAAAGCGCAGGGCGTTCGCGACCTTGAGCGAGATGTCGGTGAACATCATGAAGGGCAGGAACCCGGTCGCATAGAACAGCACGAAGCTCCGCCCGAGCGGCGGCTGGTGAAAGGCGAGCCCGAACACGAAGGCCAAAAGCGCGATCGCCCCCAACGGCTCGGCCACCGCCCAGATCCAGCCGCCGGGAGAGCGCCCGTAGGTCGCCGCCATCTCGCGCAGCATCAGGGCCACAATGCTTCGGACCGCCGAGGGCGGCGGCAGGGCGCAGGAATTCGGCATGGCTCCCCGAAACGAAATCTTCATCGCGTCTGGGTTAGGACGGTAAAGCCCGCAGGGTTAATATTTGGCTTACCGCGAAAGGGCCGGGGTGAACGCTCCCGTGACGATAGCAATGGCCGAGGCACCGGCCGCGGCGCCCGCCCCCGTGGCCCCTGCGCCGCGGCGCAGGGGCGCGCTGGCCGGCTTCGTCCTCGTGGTGCTCCTGCCGCTCCTCCTCGTAGGCCTCTACCTCGCCTTCTGCGCGGCCCCGCAATACCAAACCACCACCGGCTTCTCCGTCCGCCGCGAGGAGGCGCCCGCGCCCATCGACTTTCTCGGCAGCGTCGCCTCGCTCAAGGGCTCGGGCTCGCGCGATGCCGACATCCTCTACGAATTCCTCGAAAGCCAGGAGCTCGTCGCCCGGGTCGATGCCCGGCTCGACCTCCGCGCGCGCTGGTCCGGCCCGGTGGCGGGCGACCCGATCTTCGCCTTCCACCCCGAAGGCAGCATCGAGGACCTGCTGCGCTACTGGCACCGCATGGTGCGCATCGCCTATGACAGCGGTACCGGCATCCTGACGCTCCGGGTCCGCGCCTTTTCGCCCGAGGACGCCCAGGAGATCGCCACCGCGGCCTTCGCGGAATCGAGCGAGCTGGTGAACACGCTTTCCGCCATTGCCCGCGACGACGTCCTGAAGGAGGCGCGGTTGGTCCTCGAGGAGGCGGAGGCGCGGGTGCGCACCGCGCGGAGCGCGCTGACGGCCTTCCGCGCCGAGACCCAGATCGTCGACCCCGGCGCCGACGTGAGCGGGCAGATGGGCCTCCTGACCCGGCTCCAGGAGGAGCTGGCCGAGGAGCTGATCCGGCTCGACCTCCTGCGCAGCCAGACCCGCGCCGACGACCCGCGGATCGCCCCGGCCAAGCAGCGCATCACCGTGATCGAGGACCGGATCGCCGAAGAGCGGCGCAAGCTCGGCTCAGGCGGCGGACAGGAAGACGGCGGCGACTACGCCACGCTCGTCGCGGAATACGAGCGGCTGAAGATCGACGTGGAATTCGCCGAGCAGAGCCTCTTCGCCGCGCGCACCGCCCATGACCAGGCGCTGATCGAGGCGCGGCGCCAGACCCGCTATCTCGCTGCCCATATCCGCCCGACCCGCGCCGAACGCGCCACCCATCCCGACCCGGTGACCGTGCTGGGCCTCGGCGCGCTGTTCCTGACGCTCCTCTGGGCGATCGGTGTCCTCGGCTGGGCCAACCTGAAGGACAGGGCGTGATCCGGTTCGAGAAGGTCTCGAAGAGCTTTCTCGGCGGCACCGTGGTGACCCGCGACGTGTCGCTCGAGATACCCGCCGGGCACGCGGTGGCGCTCCTGGGCCGGAACGGCGCCGGGAAATCCACGCTCCTGAAGATGATCGCCGGAGTGATCCACCCTGACAGCGGCCGCATTACCTGCCGCGGCCGGGTGTCCTGGCCGGTTGGCTTCGCCGGCGGCTTCCACCCCGATCTCACCGGGGCCGAGAACGTACGCTTCGTCGCCCGGATCTATGGCGCCGATCCCCGCGCCCTGGCCGGGTTCGTCGCGGGTTTCGCCGGGATCGGCCGGCATTTCCACGCCCCGGTCCGCACCTGGTCGACCGGCATGCGCGCCCGCGTCGCCTTCGGCCTGTCGATGGGCCTGCCGTTCGACATCTACCTCGTCGACGAGATCACCGCGGTCGGCGACGCCGCCTTCCGCGAGGCCTCCGACGCGCTCTTCGCCGCACGGATCGCCTCGGCGGGCGCGGTCGTGGTGTCGCATTCGCTGCAGCAGCTCGCCCGGATCTGCAGCGCCGGCATGGTGCTCGAAGCGGGCAGGCTCACCTGGCATGACGACGTGATGGACGCGATCGCGCATCACCGCGACATCATGGGCGTGGCCGCCTGACCCGGGCATCACGACCCCTGATGCCAACGCCCACGCGATCTGATTTGACCGCCGCAGCGGGGCGTGCTCTGAAAACTTCATGAACCAGAGCGCCGACAGCACCCGCCTCGTCACGCCCGTGCTCGTCGCGGGCTGCCTGATCCTGCTCGTCGGCTTCGCGATCCGCGCCGCCTTCGGCGTGTTCCAGATCCCGGTCGCCGAGGCCTTCGGCTGGCCCCGCGCCGAGTTCTCCACCGCCATCGCGATCCAGAACCTCGCCTGGGGCTTCGGCCAGCCCCTGTTCGGCGCCATCGCCGAGAAGATCGGCGACCGCAAGGCGATCGTGCTCGGCGCGCTGCTCTACGCGCTCGGCCTCGGGCTGACCGGCATCGCCACCAGCCCGGCCCAGTACCAGCTTCTCGAAGTGGCCGTGGGCTTCGGCATCGCCGGCACCGGCTTCGGCGTGATCCTCGCGCTCGTCGGCCGCGCGGCGCCCGACGAACACCGCTCCATGGCGCTCGCCATCGCCACCGCGGCGGGCTCGGCCGGCCAGGTCGTCGGCCCGCCCGCGGTCGAGGCGCTGCTCGCCTTCATGCCGTTCCAGACCGTGTTCCTGGTCCTCGCCGCGACGGCGCTCACCGTGCTCCTGTTCCTGCCGATGCTGAAGGCGCCCACGAAACCCTTCGCCGCCGGCGAGAGCCCGTCGCTCGGCGACGCGCTCTCCCGCGCCTTCCGCGACCCGTCCTACACGCTGATCTTCGTGGGCTTCTTCTCCTGCGGTTACCAGCTCGGTTTCATGACCGCGCATTTCCCCGCGCTGGTGACCGAGATGTGCGGCCCCATCGCGCCGGGCGGCCTCCTCGCCGCCTTCGGGATCACCTCGACCTCGGCGCTCGGCGCGGCGGCCTTCGGGCTGATCGGCTTCGCCAATATCGCCGGCACGCTGCTCGCGGGCTGGGCCGGGAAACACTGGCCGAAACGCTACCTGCTCGCGGGCATCTATGCCGGCCGCACGCTTTTCGCCGCCGCCTTCATCCTGTTCCCGATCACTCCCGCCACGGTGCTCCTGTTCTCGGCCGGCATGGGCGCGCTCTGGCTCGCCACGGTGCCGCTGACCTCGGGGCTCGTCGGCCATATCTACGGGATGCGGTTCCTTGGCACGCTCTACGGCTTCGTGTTCCTGTCGCACCAGATCGGCAGCTTCATGGGCATCTGGCTCGGCGGGCGGCTCTACGACGCCTATGGCGACTACACCACGGTCTGGTGGATCGGCGTCGGCGTCGGCGCGTTCAGCGCGGTGGTCCACCTTCCGGTGCGCGAGCGCCCGCTCTCCCCGCGCGCGGTGGCCGCCTGACGTTCAGGCCGCCTCGTCCCCGGTCAGCAGCCCCTCCGAAACCAGCCGCGCGGCCAGCCCCTCCGGCCCTTCGAACAGATGCGCCTGCCAGCCCCGCGCCCGCGCCGTGGCGATGTTCTCCGCGCGGTCGTCGGTGAGAAACAGCCGCTCCGGCGCGACACCGGTCTCCTCCTCGAGGATCCGGTAGAAATCCGGGTCGGGTTTCATCACCCCGAGCCGCCCCGAGACGAAGGCGCGGTCGAACTCGCGGAAGAACGGGTAGTATCCGCAGGCCAGCTCGAAACTCTCCGCCCCGAAATTGGTCAGCGCGAAGACCGGCAGGCCCTTGCCCCGGAGCGCCCGCATCAGCCGCACCGAATGCGGGATCTCGGGCGCCGCCATCTCGATCCAGCGGTCGTGCCAGAGCCGGACCTCCGCCGCCCAGTCCGGATGCGCCTCGGCGAGGGAGTAGATCGTCTCGCGGAACGGCGCGCCGAGGTCGATGGCCACGTTCATCCCGTCGAGATCCACCGCCGCGAACAGCGCCTCGCGCCGCTCCGGCCCGATCGCCGCATCGTACATCCGCGCCGGATCCCACTCGATCAGAACCCGCCCGATATCGAAAACCACGGCGTCGATCCGGCCCATGCACATTCTCCCGACAAGCTGGCCCCCGCTTCCTAGCCGCAGCGCGCGGCAGAGAAAAGAACGGGCGCGGCAGGCCCTCGCCCACCGCGCCCGCCCGCGCCGGTCCGGCCGGGTCAGCCCGCCCCGACCGAGACCACCGCATTCGCCCGGATCATTCCGCTGCGCCCGAGAAGCGCCCGGTGATCCTGTCCGCGCAACACCACGGTCACGTCATGTTCGCCGGGCGGCAACGCCCCCAGATCGACCACCGGATGAAAGGCCGAGGCCACCTTCACCCCGTTGACGATCACATGGGCATGGCCCACCGGCACCGCCGCCGCCTCGGTCACGCAGAGCGAGGTGAAGGTGAAATCCTCGGTGTCGATCCGGAGCCGCCAGGTGCCGTCGGCGCGCGCCTCCAGGTCCATCGCCACCCGGGGCTCGGGCACATCGCCCGGAAGCCGCAGGAACACCGACCGGGGCGGCGTGTTCCCGGCGTTGATATGCGGCGCGGCGGCGGCGAGGGTCGCCAGCATGGCCGAGACCGCGAGAATGGCCCCGTGCCTGGCAAAGACGCGCGTCCTCATGCCTCGACCCTCCCGAAGATCGCCACGCCCCGCGGCGCCTCGGCCGGGATCCGCGGCCCGGCCATCGCGAAGATCGCCATCATGCCGTAGAGATTGGCGTGGAACAGCGGCGTCTCGCCCAGGGTGATCGCCAGGAAGCTGATCGCCCCGATCAGCACCAGGGCCACGACGCGCGTCAGCCTCCCGAGCGCCAGCAGCAGCCCGCAGACGATCTCCACCCCGGTCATCACCAGCGCGATCCAGTCGAGCCCCATGCCGAAGCTGGGGAAGTCGCCATGGTCGAGGATCGCGATCAGCAGCGTCGGCTGGGTCAGCTTGTAGGCCACCGAAAGGTAGACGAAGCCGAGCCCGACCATCGCCTGCGCGGCGCGCCACAGGACCCCCGCCACGGCCGGCGGCGGCGGCGGCACGTCGCGGTCCTCGAGCAGCCGGTCGACCGAGAAAGCCCCGCCGCCGATCAGCGCCAGCATCAGCCCCGGCGCCGCGAAATGCGGCGCGTAGGACAGGAACGGCATCCCGAAGAGACCGAGGCCCAGCCCCGAAAGGCCGATCAGCGCCAGCCCGCAGAGCCGCGTGCCGAAGCCGATCGTCAGCGCCAGGCCGATGAGCGCCTGCGCGGCGATCAGCCAGTCCCATCCGGGCACCATCTGGAGCTGCATGTCGGGCACGAACAGCGTCGGCTGGGTCCAGGCGACGACGCCATGCCGCGGCAGCCCGCCGGTCGCGGCGAGAAGCACCATGGCGGCGAGCCCGAGCCGCAGGATCAACGCGCCCAGCGTGACCGCATAGGGCGCGAGGGGGGAGGCGAGCCGGTCTTCCACATGACGGAAGCGGTCTTCGGCATTCAGCGCCAGAGCCGCCGCGAAACTGGCGATCAGCGCCCCGCCGCCGAGAACGAGCCGGCTCTGGAAGATCGCCGGGTTCGGTTCCAAAGACAGGGCCTCGATCTCGGACGGTGTCAGAAGCCAGGCTTCGTGGGAAAGCGCCGGGGTCGCGCCAAGTGCAGCGGCCGCGGCAAACAGGTAAAGGGACTTGGAACGGAAAAGCGTGCTGGGAAACGCCATCGGAAAAGCTCCATGAAAAGCATGAACCGGACCCGAAAATGCGAAGGGCACCGGCGAAGGAACGAATGACCCGACCTTGCCGCCCGGCCCGTGAGCGGGGCGTCAGCCATGTGTCAGGTAGAGGGTGAACGCGCGTTAATGACCCTACGTCACGGGGCGCATCGGCCGAAAACCGCGGAATTTCCCGGGAAAGGCTATTGAAACCGGCTCACCCAGGCGATCACCGCGGTCACCGTCAGGACCGACAGCGCCGTCGAGATCAGGATCGAGGCCGAGACCCGCTGCGGCGCCACCCCGTAGTGCTGCGCCAGGATGAACACGTTGCCCGCCACCGGCATCGCCGCCGAGGCGATGATCACCCCCGCCGCGAAAGGCTCGACCGGGAACACGATCAGCACCGCCAGGGCCACCGCCGCCGGGTGCAACACCAGCTTGGCGAAGGAGAGCCAGGCCGCCACCTGCAGCCGCTCGGCCGATTTCGTCGCGAGCGAGGCGCCGATGGCGAACAGCGCCCCGGGCGTCGCCGCCGCGCCCAGGATCTCCAGGAACGCGTTCACCGGCCCCGGGATCGGCAGCGCCAGCGACGAGACCAGAAGCCCCAGCGCGATCGACACGATCATCGGGTTCTTCAGGAGCCCGATCAGCACCGTGCCGAGGATCTTCACCGACATCCGCCCGTCCCGCGCGCCGGTGATCAGGATCACGATCAGGCTGCCGAACACGATCAGGTCCACCGACAGCCCCAACACGATGGGCGCGATCGCCGCCGGCCCCATCAGCATCGACAGCATCGGGATGCCGAGAAACCCGACATTGCCGATCGCGCCGCATTGCGCCTCGACCGCCGCTTCCTCGATGCTCCGGTTCCGGATGAGCGCCACCGCCGTCACCACGAGGTAGACCGCCATCGTCGCCAGTGTGTAGGCGGCGACGAAGTTCCAATCCAGGATCTCGGCCAGCGACAGGTTCGCGGTGAACCGGAACAGCATCGCCGAGAGCGCGAAATAGAACACGAAGCGGGTGAGATAGGCGGTCGCCTCCTCGGAGAAGAACCCGGTCCGCCCCGAGGCGTAGCCGAGCGCGATCAGCGCGAAGAACGGCAATGTCTGGAACAGGATCTCGAGCATCTCGCTCTCCGGGCTAGCGGCGCTCTCCACCCCGTGCAAGGGCCCGCATCGCCGGGCGCTCCTTGAAAAAACTGAACCGCTCAGTTTATATAACACCCAGTGCATGGGACATGACGCATGAACATCGAACCCGAGATCACGCGAACCGGCCGCAAGATGGCGCAGGTGCTGGAAGGCGCAAGAACGGTGTTCCTGCGCGACGGCTTCGAAGGCGCCAGCGTCGATGACATCGCCAGGGAAGCCGGCGTCTCGAAAGCCACGCTCTACAACTACTTCCCCGACAAGCGGATCCTGTTTCTCGAAGTCGCGAAGGCCGAGTGCTGCCGCCAGGAAAGCGCCTGCGACGAGATGATCGCGCTCAGCCAGCCCCCCGCCGAGGCGCTCCGGGCCGCGGCCGAGCGGATGATGCGGATCTTCCTGTCTCCCTTCGGCCGCAACGTCTTCAAGGTCTGCGTCGCCGAAGCCGACCGCTTCCCCGAGCTCGGCCGAGAATTCTGGGAATCCGGCCCCGCCCGGATGCGCGCCAAGATGATCGCCTATTTCGGCCAGTCCATCGAGCGCGGCGAACTCCAGATCGACGATCTCGACCTCGCCGCCGACCAGTTCGGCGAGCTCTGCAAGGCCGACCTTTTCCCCAAGCTGATGTTCGGCATCCAGGACCACTTCTCCGACGCCGAGATCGCCCGCGTTGCCAATGGCGCCGTCGAAACCTTCCTCGCCCGCTTCGCCGCGCGCTGACCCGGTCAGCCCGCCCTTCCCGGGCGGCCGACAGCGCGGAGAAAGAGCGGCCCGCTTTCGCCGTCCAGAACGGCCGCGCTCAGAACGCCGTTGGACGTCGCGCCCGTGTCCACGCAAATCCGGTTGTGCACGACCACCGGCTCGTCCCCCGGGGTATGCCCGTGGACGACGATGCAGCCATGATCCGCCTCGCTGTCCAGGAATCTCGATCTGATCCAGAGCAGGTCCTTCGGCTGCTGGTGTTCCAAAGGCACTCCGGGGACTATTCCGGCGTGAACGAACAGGTAGCGCCCGGCAGCGTGGAACAGGGGGAGCGATTTCAGCCAGGAGATCCTGTCGGCGCCCAGCGCCGCCGCGAGTTCCGCCGGGTCGAACCCGCCGAAGCGCAGGGAAATGCCGAGCGAGGCAACCGTCTCTTCGCCCCCGTTGGACAGCCAGGTGTACCAGGCCTGTCGATTGTCCGTGGCCAGGCACTCCAGCATCATCGCTTCGTGGTTTCCCAGAAGACAGATCGTCCGAACTCCCTCCATGCCGGTCCTCAGACGGTCGATGACGCCGATGCTGTCGGCACCCCCGTCGACGTAGTCGCCCAAATGCACCACGCCCGCCGCGCGGCCGGGATGCACCAGGCGATGGTGTTCCCGGATATGCTCGTGCAGCTGGCCTAGAAGATCGTTCCGGCCATGGACGTCTCCGACGGCATAGAGAACTGGCGTCACGGTTGGTGCCTTCATACTGAAACGTCTTTCCGGCGCCGATGACCATGGCGCCGCTCTCGCGCCGTCGGATTCCGACCATTGCGGCGAGTTTCGGGGGGAGCCGGGCCGACCGACGGCGCATCGCCGGTGTACGGGTTGTGTACGGGTTGTGTACAGGTTGTGCGCCCCGGAATCAGCCCCCGAGCGCCGCCAGAACCTCCGCCGCGGCCGCCGCCGGCGCCCGCTTACCCTCCGCCACATCCTGCCCCAGCCGCGCCATCGCATCCCCGATTTTCGGGTCCTCCGAGAGCCGTTTCAAGAGCCCCTGCCGCACCTCTTCCTCGAACCAGTGCCGCGCCTGCGCCGCCCTGCGGGCCTGCCAGTGCCCCTCGGCCCGGCGCCATTCGGCGAGGGCCTGCATCTCGGAAAACGCCTCGGCGACGCCCGTCTCCTCCATCGCGGAGACGCACATAACCTTCGGAAATCCTTCGGGATCCTCCCGCCGCGCCCGAAGCAGCCTGAGCGCGCCGGCATAGTCCGCCGCGGTCCGCCGCGCCGGCCCCGCCAGGTCTCCGTCGGCCTTGTTCACGAGGATCAGGTCGGCAATCTCCATGATCCCCCGCTTCACCCCCTGCAGCTCGTCGCCGCCACCGGGCGCCATCAGGAGGACGAAGAGATCGGTCATCTCCGCAACCATGGTCTCCGACTGCCCGACCCCCACCGTCTCGATCAACACAACATCGAACCCGGCGGCCTCGCAAACCGCCACCCCCTCCCGCGTCCGCCGCGCCACCCCGCCCAGTGCCGCCTGCGATGGCGAAGGACGTATATATGCCAAAGGGTTACGCGACAGCCGCTCCATCCGCGTCTTGTCGCCGAGGATCGACCCGCCCGACCTTGCCGAGGACGGATCGACCGCCAGCACCGCCACCCGCAGCCCCTGACCGGTCAGGTGCATCCCGAAGGCCTCGACGAAGGTCGACTTGCCCACGCCCGGCGTTCCCGAGAGCCCGATCCTGAGTGCCTCGCGCCCCTCGGCCCGCAGCCGGTCGACCAGCGCGATGGCCTCGGCCCGGTGATCCGCCCGCCCGCTTTCGATCAGCGTGATCGCCCGCGCCAGCGCCTTCCGGTCGCCCGCGATCACCCGTTCCGCCAGACCCGTCTCGCCCATGCGCCATCCTTCCGTTCCGCCTGACTTGCCCGCCCGGACCGGCACTGGCAAGCCCCGAAGCCTTGCGCGATAAGGCCCCATGTTCGGCCGCTTGCCCATCGACGACGCCCTGCCCGCCCTGATCGCAACGCTGCGCGCCGACAGTATGGCCGTGCTCGAGGCGCCGCCGGGCGCGGGTAAGACCACCCGCGTCCCGCTCGCGGTTCTCGAGGCCTGGCTCACCTGGGGCCGCATCCTCCTCCTCGAACCCCGCCGCGTCGCCGCCCGCGCCGCCGCCGCGCGCATGGCCGCCACCCTGGGCGAGCCGGTCGGAAGGACCGTCGGCTACCGCATCAGGGGCGAGGCAAAGACCTCGAGCGGCACGCAGATCGAGGTCGTGACCGAGGGGATCCTCACGCGAATGCTGCAATCCGACCCGGCGCTCGAGGGCATCGGCATGGTGATCTTCGACGAGTTCCACGAACGCTCGATCCACACCGATCTCGGCCTCGCGCTCTGCCTGGAGGTCCGGGCGGCGCTGCGCGGCGACCTCATGCTCCTCGTCATGTCCGCCACGCTCGACGGCGCCGCCGTGGCGGGTCTGATGGGCGCAAAGACGATCCGTTCGGAGGGACGTGCGTTTCCGGTGGAAACCCGCTGGGCCGAGCGGCCCCTTCCGCGCGATATGCGTCTCGAAACGGCCATGGCCGAAACCGTGCTCCGCGCGCTTTCCGAAACCGAGGGCGGGATCCTCGCCTTCCTGCCCGGCGAGGGCGAGATCCGCCGCACGATGGCCGCGCTCGCGAACCGGCTGCCCAAGGTCTGTTCGCTCCGGCCGCTCTATGGCGCCTTGCCCTTTGCCGAACAGCGTGCGGCCATCCTCCCCGACCCGACCACGCGAAAGATCGTCCTCGCCACCGCCATCGCCGAGACCTCGCTCACCATCGAGGACGTGCGCGTGGTGGTCGATGCCGGCCTCGCCCGGCGAGCCCGGTTCGACCCGGGCTCGGGGATGTCGCGGCTGGTCACGGAACGCGCGAGCCGGGCCGAGATCGCCCAGCGCCTCGGGCGCGCCGGCCGCGTCGCCCCCGGGATCGGCTACCGGCTCTGGACCCGGTCCGAGGAGGGCGGGCTTCTGGCCTATCCGCCGTCGGAAATCGAGACCGGCGATCTGGCCTCCCTCGCCCTCGACCTCGCGCAATGGGGCAGCCGCGACGCGACGGACCTGCCGTTCCTCACCCCGCCGGGCCCCGGCCCCTTCGCGGCGGCGCGGCGGCTCCTCACCGATCTCGGCGCCCTAGACGCCGCCGGCGCGATCACCGCGCACGGCCGCTTGATGGCCGGCCTGCCGCTCCACCCCCGGCTCGCACATATGCTGATCCGCGCCGGCAAGGGTGCAGCGCCCTTCGCCGCGCTTCTCGGCGAGCGCGACCCGATGCACGGTGCGGGCGCGGACCTGTCGCTCCGGCTGAAGGCGCTGGACCGTCCCGATCCGCGCGCCGACCGCGCCGCGCTCGACCGAATCCGCGCGGAGGCGAAACGGCTGGCCCGCCTCGCGCCGGACGATGCCGGCCTTGCGCCGGCGCAATGGGCGGCGCTCGCCTATCCCGACCGGATCGGCCTGCGCCGCCCGGGCGACGACCCGCGCTGGGTGCTTTCGGGCGGCAAGGGGGCGCGGATGGACCCGGCCGACGCGCTCGCCGGAACGCGCCTCCTCGCCGTCACCGATACCGATGGCGACCCGCGCGAGGCACGGGTCCGGCAGGCGATCGCGATCACCGAAGCCGAGCTGCGCGAGGTCGCGGGCGAGCGGATCGGCTGGACGGATGTCTGCGCCTGGTCGCGCCGCGACGGCAGGGTGATCGCGCGCCGGCAGGAACGGCTCGGTGCCGCGGTGCTCGACGACCGGATCTGGCAGGACCCGCCGGCGGACGAGGTCGCCCGCGCCATGTTGGACGGCGTGCGTGCGCTGTGCCTCGGCTGGAGCCCGGCGGCCGCCCGGTTCCGGGCGCGGGTGGAACTCGTTCGCGCGGGCGGCGGGGACCTGCCCGACTGCTCCGACGAGGAGTTGATGGCGCGCCTCGAGGACTGGCTCCTGCCGCATCTCGCGGGGGTGCGCAGCGCCGAGGAATGGCGCCGCTTCGACCTTCTACCGGCGCTCGAGGCCAGGCTCGGCTGGTCCGGGCGCCGGGAACTCGACCGCGCCGCCCCGCCCGCCTTCACGACACCCCTCGGCCGCAACGTCCCCATCGACTACGCTGCCGAGACGCCCTCGGTCGAGATCCGCCTGCAGGAGCTCTTCGGGCTGACCGAACACCCCTGCGTCGCGGGTCGTCCGCTCCGCCTCACGCTGCTCTCTCCCGCAGGCCGTCCGGTGCAGGTCACGATGGACCTGCCGGGCTTCTGGGCAAGCTCCTACGCGGAAGTCCGGAAGGACATGCGCGGGCGTTACCCGAAACATCCCTGGCCGGAGGACCCGACCGCCGCGCCACCCACGCTCCGGGCGAAGCCACGCGGCACCTGAGCGGAAGGCTGGTCAAGCCGCCGGATTTGCTCCTATATCGCTCGGGGCGCAGGCGAAGCAGGAATGGAGCAGAGAATGGGCGTGATGGACGAAGCCGTCGACGAACTGGCGATCCGGGCACTGGCGCTCGAGGAAAAGAGCGGCGACGAGACCGTGATCCGCAAGGTCGCCGATGCGCTGGCCGCGTCCTCCCCGACCATGGAGGAAACCTTCCTAACCGCCGTCCGGATCCGTCGCGCCGAACGTCGCGCCCGGCGCCTGATCGAGGCGCTGGAACGCGGCGAGACGCCGGAGAAGGAAGCCGGCGCGCCCTTGCCGCCGCAGCAGGACGAGCACTGAGGGCGGAGACGAATTCTCGACGAGAATTCGTCACGGAAAATGTCTCATCTTCCGGAGTCGCGCGGGGTCAGAGGCCGAGACACCAGCGCATCACCGCCTTCTGCGCGTGAAGCCGGTTCTCCGCCTCGTCGAAGATCACCGAATGCGGCCCGTCCATCACCTCCGAGGTCGCCTCGTCGTCGCGATGGGCCGGCAGGCAATGCATGAACAGGGCGTCGGGCTTCGCCTTCGCCATCAGCGCGGCGTTGACTTGGTAGCCGCGCAACTGGTTGTGCCGCCGCTCCCGCGCGGATTGCGGATCGTGCATCGAGACCCAGGTATCCGTCACCACGAGATCGGCCCCCGCGACGGCCTCGTCGGGGTTCCGGATCGTGGTGTAGAGCCCGCGGAGCGACGGGTCGGGGTCCAACGGCTCCGGCCCGGTGAAGGTCAGATCGAACCCGAACTGACCCGCCGCATGGGCGAAGGACGCGAAGACGTTGTTGCCGTCGCCCGACCAGACAACCTTCTTCCCGGCGATGGGGCCACGATGTTCCTCGTAGGTCATCACGTCGGCCATGATCTGGCAGGGATGCGAGGCATTGGTCAGCCCGTTGATCACCGGCACGCTGGCGTGTTCCGCCATCTCGAGGAGCGTCGCCTCCTCGAATGTACGGATCATGATCAGGTCGACATAGCGCGACAGCACCCGCGCCGTGTCGGCGATGGTCTCGCCATGGCCGAGCTGCATGTCGGTGCCGGACAGCACCATGGTCTCGCCGCCCATTTGCCGCACACCAACGTCAAAGGATACGCGCGTCCGGGTCGACGGTTTCTCGAAGATCAGCGCCACCATGTGCCCGGCGAGCGGTTGATCGTCGTCGGGCGCGCCTCTGGGCCGCCCGTTCCGCGCGGTCTTCATCGCGATGGCGTGGTCGATCATGCCCCGGAGCGCGGATTTCTCCGTCTTGTCGATATCGAGGAAATGCGCCATCTCAGCTCTCCGCCTCAGCCGGGGCCGAGACCCGCGCCGCCGCCCTGTCAAGCCGCGCCACCGCCTCGGTGAGCTCTTCCTCTGAAATCGTCAGGGCCGGCAGGAGCCGCACCACGTTGTCCGCCGCGGGCACCGTCAGGAGATGCTCGGCGAAGCCCGCCTTCACAAGATCCTCACAGGGCAGCTTGCACTTGAGCCCGAGCATCAGCCCGGCCCCCCGCACCTCCTCGAACACGTCGGGATGCGCCGCCACCAGGCCCTCGAGCTTCTGCCGGAACGCGCCCGCCTTGCGGCTGACACCAGCCAGGAACTCGGGCTCCGCCACGATCTCCATCACCGCCGCCCCCACCGCACAGGCGAGCGGGTTGCCGCCATAAGTCGACCCGTGGGTGCCCGCGATCATGCCCGCAGCGGCCTCTTCGGTGGCCAGCACCGCACCCAGCGGGAAGCCCCCGCCGATGCCCTTCGCCACCATCATGATGTCGGGCGCGATCCCGGCGAATTCATGGGCAAAGAGACGGCCGGTCCGCCCCATGCCGCATTGCACCTCATCGAGGATCAACAGCGTGCCAGTCTCGTCGCAAAGCGCGCGGATCGCGCGGAGGTCCGCGTCGGCCAGCGGCCGGATCCCGCCCTCGCCCTGGATCGGCTCGATCAGGATCGCGCCGGTGGTCGCCGTCATCGCGTCCTTCAGGGCCTCCATGTCGCCCCAGGGCAGATGCACGAAGCCCGGCAGGAGCGGCCCGAACCCCTTCACCATCTTCTCGGCGCCCGAGGCCGCGATCGCCGCCGAGGAACGGCCGTGGAAGCTGCCGTCGAAGGTGAGGATGTCTGTCCGCTCCGGGCTGCCCTTCGCGTGCCAGTATTTCCGCGCCATCTTGACCGCGAGTTCGCAGGCCTCGGTGCCGGAATTGGTGAAGAACACCGTGTCGGCGAAGGTCGCGCCGACCAGGAGATCGGCGAGCCGCTGCTGCTCGGGGATCTCGTAGAGGTTCGACAGGTGCCAGACCTTCTGTGCCTGCGCCGTCAGCGCGCCCACGAGCGCGGGATGCCCATGCCCCATCACGTTCACCGCAATCCCGGCCCCGAGATCGAGATATCGCGCCCCGTCCCCGGTGACGAGCCAGGAGCCCTCGCCCTTCTCGAAAGACAGCGGCGTGCGGTTATAGGTGGGCAGGATCGACGGTATCATGAGCGAAGGTCCTCGAAGGAAGCCACAGAGGTGCCAGCGGCACGGCGGCAAGTCAACGACAGGGATGGCAGGGGGTGCGCGGCCCGGATCGCCCGCGCAGGCGGAACGGACGCTTTGTCAGCGTCGGCGTCGGACGGAGAAGACGGTCGCGGTCGGTTCCATGCCCAGGCTCGTAGCCGTGGCGCGCGGCCTTGTCCAGCCCCTTCCGGGAGTGATGCCGCAGCGCAACAGGGGCCCGCGCCACTCCTCAGAACTATCCCTTTTCCGTCAAAATTAACGCTCCCCTGCCTGATATCGCTCGGCCCGACGAAGACCGAAGGAATCGACACTGTGGAATTCAAGCGTTTTTCTGCCGCAGCCGCGGCCCTCCTCTTCCTTCCCGTCGCGGCAAAGGCGTTCGAGGTCGAAGGCGCTGATCTCGGCTTCTCCTACTACGACGAGGTGTGGGGCGGCAGCGACGTCACCGATGCCGCCGGACGGCTGGACCTGCGTTTCGGCCGGATCGGCACCCAGGTGGACGCCCTGCGGTACGAGTCCGAAATCCGAGACGTTTCCGCAGTCGGCCTGCATGTCTACTACGAGGTCAGCCCGCAGTTCGTCGCCGGCGGAGTCTACAATTACGAGGATTGGGGATTCGCGATCTACCAGACCTACGGGCTCGAGGCGCGTTACGACGCCGGCAAATGGGGCGGCGAGGCGTTCTATCTCGCCAGCACCGATCTCGACGCCCCGGACTACGACACCGAGATCCTCGGCATCACTGGGTTCTACGACCTGACCGGCGCGATCTCGCTCGGCGGCCACGCCGCATCCGTCAGCGGCGACGACGAGGGCACGAGCCTCGGCATCGCCGGGAGCTATTCCTTCCAAAACGGCCTCGTCGCAACGCTCGGCGTCAATGACGAGGAGTACAGCGGCACCTCCTTCACCCAGGCGACCTTGGGCCTGCGCTTATTGTTCGGCGCGACCCCGACCTTCGGTCGTCGCGACTTCCTGGGTGTCTTGCCGGGCTACTGACCTGTCCGGCCTGCGCGCGAACCCGCTCTCCACGCCGGCCGACCGAACTTGCGGCAATCCGCCCCCGCAGGCGCCCGTTCTCCTTTTCATGACGGCGCAGGGCCTTTAGGACAACCGGGCGTTCCGGATCCGGGGCGATTCGGGCGTGTCGGGAAGGGCCGCCGGGCGGGGGCCCGGGCCGCATGGGGGCTGACATGAACGCAACGACTGGAATCCGGTTCAGGGCCGGGTGGACCGCTGCATCGCTGGCGCTGGCCTGCCTTGGCGGCTGCGGCGGCCCGGCGTCCGAGGACATCCTGGCCATCGCCGGTCCCACCACCGCGAGCTCCACCATCGTCGATCTGCCGGCCGGCCCGGTGAGCGCCTCGGCCGCGCTGATCGAATCGCGGCTCCGCGCCGCCGGGGTCCGGATCACGGCGATCGACCGCCAGGAAGGCCTGATCACCGCCCGCACGGACGACCCCCGCTTCGTCGATTGCGGCACCATCTTCGAAACCGCGGGCGGCCGCACGGTGGAGCACCCGGGCAATGCGGCCCGCCTAGTCCTGACCGACCCGCAGAATCCCGCCGCCCGGCTGGTACGGACCCTGACCGCCGAGACATCAGCCGGGATCGGCATCACGCAGGGAGTCACCAACACGGTGGTCGTGCGCCAGCAGCATCGGGTGTCGATCGTGGTGCGCGCCCAGAACGGCCAGGTGATCAGCTCGGAGACCCGCGAGTTCACAGACCGTGGCTTCGCCCGGTTCGAGGACGGCACGATCTGCCGCTCGTCGAACGCAATGAGCGAGGCGCTGCTCTGACCGCACCCGCGCTCCGGATCGGCTGGGCGCCGACCGCCCGCAGGGCCGTAGCAGCGGCCTCGGAGGGCAAGAAGGAATGCGCCGAAGGCGCGCCTTTGGATCGCCTGCCCTTGCGGATTGAGACTGCCGGGATTTGGCCCTAGCCTCGCCCCATGGACAGCGCGCTCGCCTTGAGCCTCCTCGAATGGCAGCTCGAACTCGGCGCGACCGAGGCGATCGGCGATGCGCCGGTGAACCGCTACGAGGTTCCGGCCGCGAAACCGGTTGCCGCACCCGCTGCCGTCCCGCCGCCCCTCCCCGCCCTCGAGGATCCGCTGGAGGCCGCCCGCGCCCTGGCCGAGAGCGCCGGAAGCCTCGCCGCACTCGAAGACGCGCTCGGGCGCTATGAGCATTGCGAGCTGAAGAAGGGCGCGCGGACCCTCGTCTTCGCGGACGGCGACCCCGCGGCACGGGTGATGATCGTCGGCGAGGCACCGGGTCGCGACGAGGACATTCAGGGCAAGCCCTTCGTCGGCCGGGCCGGCCAGCTCCTCGACCTGATGTTCGCCGCAATCGGCATGAGCCGCGCCGGCCCCGACGCCGAAAACACGCTCTACATCACCAATGTCCTGCCCTGGCGGCCGCCGCAGAACCGCGACCCGTCGCCTGAGGAAATCGCGATGATGCTGCCCTTCGTGCGCCGTCACATCGCACTAGCCGATCCGGACATCCTGGTGCTCATGGGCAACCATTCCTGCCAGGCGCTTCTCGGCCGGCGCGGCATCACCCGGCTGCGCGGCACCTGGACCGAGGCGCTCGGCAAGCCCGCCCTGCCGATGTTCCACCCGGCCTATCTCCTCCGCAACCCGCTCGCCAAGCGGGAGGCCTGGGCCGATCTCCTCACCCTCAAGGCAAGGCTGCGCGCGCCATGAAGATCCTGGCCTTCTCCGACCTCCACGATTCGCCGCCCCGCGCCGCGCTCCTCGTCGAGGCCGCCGCCGAAGCGGATCTCGTCATCGCAGCGGGCGATTTCTGCAACCGGCGCAAGGGGCTCGCCGAGGCCGTCGGGCTCCTCTCGGGCATCGCCGCGCCGGTCCTCGCGGTGCCGGGCAATACCGAGAGCGCAGGGGAGCTTCGGGCCGCCGCCTTCCCCGGCATGACAGTGCTCCACGGCGAAGTGACCGTGGCTCAGGGGGTCACGGTCTTCGGCCTCGGCTACGGAGTGCCGCTCACCCCTTTCGGTACCTGGTCCTGCGACCTGACCGACGCGGACGCCGCCGGGATGCTTGCGGCCTGTGCAAGCTGCGACATCCTCGTCACCCATTCCCCGCCCAAGGGCGTCGCCGACCGCGCCTCGGACGGAACCTCGCTCGGTTCCACCGCGATCCGCGACGCCATCGAACGCCTGCAACCGATGCTGGCGGTCTGCGGCCATATCCACGAAAGCTGGGGCGTCGAGGGGCAGATCGGCCGCACCCGCATCGTCAATCTCGGCCCAACGCCGAACTGGTTCGAGATCGCCCCATGATCGAGCCCGTCACGCTCCTCGCCTTCATCCCCGCGGCGCTCGCGCTCAATCTCACGCCCGGCGCCGACATGATGTTCTGCCTCGCCCAGGGCGCCCGCGGCGGCCCGCGCCCCGCGCTCGCCGCTTCCGCCGGAATCTCCGCCGGCTCCATGGTCCATGTCACCGCCGCCGGGCTCGGCCTCGGCGCGCTCACCGCCGCTCATCCGGGCCTCTTCGACGCGATCCGCTGGATCGGCGTCGCCTACCTTCTCTGGCTCGCCTGGAAGACGCTGAGGACCCCGGACATGGCCGGCGACCGCCCGGTGGTCCGCCCTGCCCGTGCCTTTCGCGACGGGCTCCTCGTGAACCTCACGAACCCCAAGGTGATCTTCTTCATCCTCGCCTTCGTGCCGCAATTCGTCGATCCCGCCCGTCCGGTCCTGCCGCAGTTCCTGGTCTTCGGCGGGGTGATCGCGTTCGGCGGCTTCTTCGTGAACGGCGCCGTGGGCTGGTTCTCCGGCAGCCTCGGCGCCGCGCTCGCCGGGAACGCCCGTCTCGAGCGCGTGCTGCGCCGGATCAGCGCCACGATCCTCGGCGCCCTGGCGCTGCGCCTTGCTCTGGAGGGGCGGAAATGAGCCGTATCGACGAGAACCTGCGATTCCACAAAGTGCGCATTGCCGTGCTTACTGTCTCCGACACGCGAACAATCGACACCGACAAATCCGGCGACACGCTGGTCGCCAGGATCGAGGCGGCAGGCCATGTGGTCGCCGACCGGATGATCCTTCCGGACGAACGCATCGCCATCGCCGAGCGCCTGCGGCTCTGGTGCGCAGATCCGGAAATCGACGCGGTCCTGACCACCGGGGGCACCGGCCTCACCGGGCGCGACGTGACGGTCGAAGCCCATCGCGACGTCTACGAGAAGGAGATCGAGGCCTTCGGCACCGTCTTCACCATCGTCTCGATGCAGAAAATCGGCACGTCGGCTGTCCAGTCCCGCGCCTGCGGCGGCGTGGCGAACGGCACCTATCTCTTCGCACTCCCCGGCAGCCCTGGCGCCTGCAAGGACGCCTGGGACGAAATCCTCCTGCCGCAATTCGATGCACGGCATCGCCCCTGCAACTTCGTCGAGATCATGCCCCGCCTCGACGAACACCTGCGACGGAAATAGCGCGTCCGGCCGTTGTTATTGGAGAACGAATGAATTCATCCTACCTTTGGTCGGGGTGTGACATGGTACGGATGCGATGCGTTTTCTGAGGCGTAGCCTGACGGGACTTCTGCTCACCGCGCTGACGGTGGGCCTTCTCGCCATGGCCATCCAGACCATCGTCTCGGCGGTGCGGGTCAGCATGGCGGATGGCGGCAACACCCGGCCGCCGCGCGAGAAGGTCTTCGCCGTCCGCGTGGCCGAGATCCGGCCCGAAACCGTCACTCCGGTCACCGAAACCTTCGGCGCGATCCGCAGCCGCCGCACGCTCGAACTCCGCGCCGCCGCGGCGGGCGAGGTGGTCTGGCTCTCGGACGCCTTCGAGGAAGGCGCCGCCGTGACGGCGGGCGCGCTCCTCGCCCGGATCGACGACCGCGACGCGCAGGGCCGGCGCGACACCGCCGGGGCCGATGTGGCCGAAGCCGAGGCAGAACTGCGCGACGCCGAACGCGCGCTCGATCTCGCGAAGGGCGAGCTTCAGGCCGCCGAGGGCCAGGCCGATCTTCGCGCCCGCGCCCTCGCCCGCCAGCGCGACCTGCAGACGCGCGGTGTCGGCACCGACGCACTGGTGGAAGAGGCCGAACTGACCGCGTCCTCCGCGAACCAGGCCGTGCTCTCGCGGCGCCAGGCCGTCGCCGATACCGAGGCGCGCATAGATTTCGGCCGCATCGCGCTCGACCGTGCGCGGATTGCGCTTGCCGAGGCCGAGCGCCGCGTGGCCGATACCGAAATCCATGCCGGCTTCTCGGGTCGCCTCGCCGAGGTCGACGTGGCACTGGGCGGCCTGGTCAGCGCCGGCGAAACGATCGGCGAGCTCATCGACCCGAATGCGCTCGAAGCGGAGTTCCGGGTTTCGGCAGGGCAATATGTCCGCCTCGTGGACGCAGACGGGCGCCTGACCGACGCGCCGGTCACCCTGTCGCTCGACGTGGGGGACATCGGAATCGTCGCCCAGGGCCGGCTGACCCGCGAAAGCGCCGCCGTGGGCGAGGGCCAGACCGGCCGCCTGCTCTTTGCCCGGCTCGATGCGCCCGCGGGCTTCCGCCCGGGCGATTTCGTCACGATCCGGATCGAGGAGCCGCCGGTGGCCAATGCCGCCATGCTGCCCGCCACCGCGCTCGACGCGGGCGGCAGCCTCCTCGCCGTCGGCGCGGACGACCGGCTCATCCCGGTCCCGGCACGGCTCCTCAGGCGGCAGGGCGACCGGGTGGTGATCGACGCGACCGGCCTCGAGGGGCGCGAAGTCGTGGCCGAGCGCAGCCCGTTCCTCGGCGCGGGTATCAAGGTGCGGCCGGTCCGGCCCGAAACCGAGGCCACCGCGGAGACCAAGGACGACCTCATCGAGCTCGACGAGGAGCGCCGCGCCCGGCTGGTCGCCTTCATCGAGGCGAATGACAGGATGCCCGCCGACGCCAAGGAGCGCGTGCTCGCCCAACTCCGCCAGCCGATGGTGCCGGTCCAGACGATCAACCGCATCGAAGCCCGCATGGGGGGCTAGGCCATGATGCGCCCGGCCCCTGGCGGCCTCGCCTCGATCCTCGCCTATTTCGCGCGGCACCGCACCGCGGCCAACCTCCTCCTCGCCGTCCTGATCATCTTCGGGATCACCTCGCTGCCGAACCTCCGGGCGCAATTCTTCCCGGACGTGGTGGTCAACACCATCGACGTGGACGTGGACTGGGACGGCGCTGGCGCGGAGGATGTCGACGCGGCCATCGTCCAGGTGATCGACGCCGCGCTGATCGGCATCGAGGGGGTGACCTCGAGCACTGCCGTCTCGCGCGAGGGGCATGGCCGGGTCGAGCTCGAATTCGAGCCCGACTGGGACATGGCGCAGGCGCTGAACGACGTGGAAAGCGCCGTTGCCGCCATCACCGCGCTGCCCGAGGCCGCCGACCCGCCAGAGGTCACCCGCGACTACTGGCACGACCGGGTGACCGATGTGGTCATCACCGGCCCGGTGGGGGTCGACCAGCTCGGCCGCTTCGCCGACGAGTTCCAGTCGCGGCTGTTCGGGATCGGCGTGACCAATGTCTCGATCCGCGGTGTCGATGCACCCGAAACCGTGGTCGAGGTGCCCTCGATCTCGCTGATCCGCCACGAGATCACGCTTTCCGAGATCGCCGACGCCATCGCCGGCGCGGTCGACGCGAACCCGGCCGGCAACGTCTCGGGCTCGGCCCGGATCCGCGCCGGAACGACACGGCGCAGCGCCGACGAGATCGCCGGGATCGTGCTCCGGAGCGACGACGGCGGCACCCAGCTCACTGTGGGCGATGTCGGCGCGGTCCTGAGCCGCGGCATCGACCGGGACGAGGCGTATTTCGTGGGCGAAAACCCGGCCATCTCGCTCCGGATCGACCGCTCCGACCGGGGCGACGCCATCGACATCCAGCACCAGGTGGAGAGGGTCGCCGCCCAGATGCAGGCGACCCTGCCTGGAGGCGTGCAGATCGACCTGATCCGCACCCGCGCCGAGATGATCACCGGCCGGCTCGACATCCTGATGGACAACGGGCTGATGGGCCTCGGCCTCGTCCTGCTCCTTCTGTTCCTGTTCCTCAATGCCCGCATCGCCTTCTGGGTGGCGGCCGGCATCCCCGTGGCGATGCTCGCCACCGTGGCGATGATGTACATGGCCGGGATCACGCTCAACATGATCTCGCTCTTCGCGCTGATCATTACCACGGGCATCATCGTCGACGACGCCATCGTGGTGGGCGAACATGCCGATTTCCGCGCCCGAAGGCTGGGCGAAAGCCCCGCCCAGGCCGCCGAGAATGCCGCGATCCGGATGTTCACGCCGGTCTTCACCGCGACGCTGACCACCGTCATCGCGTTCTACGGGCTCGAGGCGATCAGCGGGCGGTTCGGGCGGCTGGTCTCGGACATCCCCTTCACCGTGATCGTGGTGCTCCTCGCCTCGCTGGTGGAATGTTTCCTGATCCTGCCCAACCACATGGTCCACGCGATCGCGCATTCCTCGAAGGAGCATTGGTACGACTGGCCGTCGCGGCAGGTGAACCGGGGATTCCGCTGGCTGCGCGAGACCCTGTTCCGCCCGATGATCGCCGGCGTGATCCTGCTGCGCTACCCGGTGATTGCTGGCACCCTATTGGTGCTCGCCAGCCAGGTCGCGCTCTTCATCCGCGGCGACGTGCCCTGGCGCTTCTTCAACGCGCCGGAACAGGGCTCGGTCAGCGGCAATTTCGCGATGCTGCCCGGCGCCACCCGCGCCGACACGCTCGACATGATGCACCGGCTCCAGGCCGCGGTGGATCGCGTCGGCAAGAGCTACGAGGCGGAATACGGCACCAACCCTGTGGACTATGCGCTGGCGCAGATCGGCAGCAACACCGGCCGCTCCCTCGCCGGGGCCGACACCAAGGAGCCCGACCAGCTCGGCGCCATCGCCATCGAGCTGATCGACGCCGATCTCCGTCCCTATTCCTCCTTCGACTTTGTGGCGCGGCTGCAGGACGAGGTGGCGAGCCACCCGGTGCTCGAGACCCTGAGCTTCCGCGGCTGGCGCTCGGGCCCGGGCGGCGACGCGCTCGACGTGACGCTCTCGGGCGCCGATGCCGGGACGCTCAAGGACGCCGCCGAGGCGCTGAAGACCGAGCTGGCGCGCTTCCCCGAAGTCTCCGCGCTCGAGGACGACCTCGCCTATGACAAGGAGGAACTGATCGTCGAACTGACCCCGCGCGGCCAGGCGCTCGGCTTCGACATCGACAGCGTGGGCCGCGAGTTACGCAACCGGCTGAACGGGATCGAGGCGGCGACCTACCCGGATGGCACCCGCTCGGCGGCAATCCGCGTCGAGCTCCCCGAGGACGAGCAGCGCGCCGATTTCCTCGACCGGACGATGCTGCCCTCGCCGACAGGCGCCTACCTGCCGTTGTCCGACATCGTCTCGGTCACCGCCCGCGCGGGCTTCTCCACCGTGCGGCGCGAGAACGGGCTCCGCACCGTCTCGGTCACCGGCGACATCTCCGAGGACGACCCGGCCCGCGCCGCCGCGATCCAGGCCGAGCTCGCAGAGACCATCCTGCCCGACATCGAGGAGCGCTTCGGCGTTGCGACCGCCATGTCCGGCCTCTCGGAACAGGAGAACACCTTCCTCTCCGACGCGCTCACCGGCCTCGTCCTCAGCCTCACCGGGATCTACCTCTCGCTCGCCTGGATCTTCGCGAGCTGGACCCGGCCCTTCGTCGTCCTCTCGATCATCCCCTTCGGCCTCGTCGGCGCGATCTGGGGGCATTACATCTGGGACGTGCCGCTCTCGATGTTCTCGGTGGTGGGCCTGATCGGCATGGCCGGGATCATCATCAACGATTCCATCGTGCTGGTCTCGACCATCGACGAGAAGGCAAGGGATCGCGGCCTCGTTCCGGCGATTCTCGACGGCACCGCCGACCGGCTCCGCCCGGTGCTCCTGACCACGCTTACCACCGTCTTCGGCCTCGCGCCGCTCCTCTACGAGCAATCCCAGCAGGCGCAGTTCCTGAAACCCACGGTGATCACCCTGGTCTACGGGCTCGGCTTCGGCATGGTGCTGGTGCTCCTCGTGGTGCCGGCGCTCCTCGCGGCACAGCAGGATCTCGGCCAGGCGACCCGTTCGCTCCGCCGGGCGCTCCGGCGACGGGCGCCGGGCCTCGCAACGGGACTGGCGCTCCTCGGCGCCGCCCTCGCCGCGCTTTTCGCCGCCACGCTCGCACCGGTGCTATTCGGGAACAGCCTGCCCAGCCCCATCGCTGCGCTCCTGCCCGCGGCCGCCGCCAGCTCGAAAAGCGCCGCCTTCGCGCTCTTCGCGGTGGGCGCGGTGGTCCTTACCCTCGTGGGGGGCCTCGTGATGGGTCGGGCGATGCGCCGGCGGCCGGCAAATCCTTCCTGAAGGGATCCGCGCGACTCAACCGGCGCCGGTGCAGCCCCTGATATCCACCGCGCGCCCCGCCCCAAGCACGGTGAAGCGCAGATCCTGCCGCGCCATCGCGAAGGGCGCCGCATCGGCGGGCACCAGCTCGGCCACCGCCGTCAGCCGCCCGCCCTCGCGCGTGACGCTCGCCTCCGAGACCCAGACCGTAGGATCGTCGAACTCCACCACCGCGGCCTCCGCGGGCGCGATCCTTGGCAGGTCCATCTCGACCGTGAGCCGCATTCCGTCGCGGATCGGTTCGGTCCGGCACACGACCCGGCCAACCCCGGCTTCGGCGGCCGTCATCGGCCGGTCGTCAAGCGCCGCGCGGATCGCACCGTCGGTGCCGCCCTTGGCGGGCAGCGCCTCGCCCAGGAGCAGCGTGACCGGCACGCAGATATCCTCGCAGACGCCGATCTCGATCCGCCCTTCGAGCGCGATCGGCTCACCGTCCCGCGCAGGGGTGACCTCGACCGGCAGGACGACCTCGCCCGCATAGCCCAGCGTCCGCAGCCCGCCCTGATCGAAGACATGGGGCACCGGCCAGTGTACCGCGACCGCCGTAACGTTGCCCGAGCCGGACCAGTCGAACTGTGGCGGCTTGCCGGCATCACCGGGCGCGCGCCAATAGGTCTTCCAGCCCGGGGCGAGCGTCAGCCGCAGCGCCGCCATGTGCCGGCCGCTCTCCATCCGCCAGCCGGGCAGGAGCCGCGCGGATACCACGTCAGCCACGTTCTGCGCCGGGGCCGCGGCGGGGAGCGCCAGGAGCGCGGCGAGGGCGAGAAAGGGTTTGAAGGACTTCATCATGCGCCCGTTCTTGCCGATGAAAGCCGTCCAAGGAAATCAAAATCCTGCGACATCGTCGCGAGGGCGGGGCGCGGGGTTGCATCGGGGCGGGGCTTGCCGGCAGAGTGGAGGGGTCTAGCTGGACTCGGGTATGCAGGATCTCACCGGCAAACTTCTGGTCGCCATGCCTGGCATGATGGACCCGCGCTTCGAAAGAAGCGTGGTGTTTCTGTGCGAGCATTCCGAGGACGGCGCGATGGGGCTGATCGTCAACAAGCCGACCCCGGAGGTCGATACGCAAGAGCTCCTCTCGCAGCTCGGGATCGAGGCGGAGGGCGGCGCCGATACGCTCAAGGTGCATTTCGGCGGGCCCGTCGACCACGGCCGCGGCTTCGTGCTGCACTCGCCGGATTATACCAGCAATTCCGCGACCTTGCAGGTCACGGAAGGGGTCGGCATGACCGCCACGCTGGACATTCTCGAGGACATCGCGACGGGCAAGGGGCCGAAGCGCGCGATCCTGGCGCTCGGCTATTCCGGCTGGGGTCCGGGGCAGCTCGAGAGCGAGTTTCAGGCCAATGGCTGGCTGGTGGGCGAGGCCGAACCGGAGATCGTCTTTCATGCGGATGCGGGCGCGAAATGGACCGCGGCGCTGAAGGCGATGGGGGTCGACGCCATCGCGCTTTCCCCGGATGCTGGGCACGCCTGAGGGCGCGAAAAGGCCTGAATCCGGGCTGCACAACCTGTACACAGGCTGTACACAACCTGTACACCGGCGATGCCCCGTTCGGGCGGCCGCGGGCCGTCCGCACGTGTCGAGGGCCGGACACGGGACCGGCACAACCCGTACACAACCTGTACACAGCCCGTACACAGGCGGTGGTGCTTTTCGGTCGTAGAGCCGGCATTGCGCGCATATGCGGGTATGCGGGGCGACTTGCACGATTTCACAAGCCGGGCGAGCGCCTGCCCGTGGGATGGCGCTGCAACGGCTGAGCGAGGCACTTTATGGTGCCACGTACCTCCGTCCTCCAAGGTCCGCGCAAACGTCACCAGAGCGCCAGCCCGCCGGGACGGGCAGGCGCTCGCCCGGCGCCTTCGGCGCTGTTCGGGGCAAGGCTTGGCCGACATCGAGACTCAGGAACTCACGATTGCGGCGCAACTCAGGTTCCGAGGAAACTTTTCCCGGTCTAGCCACGCGGGGCGGCGGCGCGGCGGAGACGGTCGTTGATCGCGCGGCCGAGGCCCTTGTCTGGAACGGGGGCGACGGCGATGGCTTCGGCGCCCGAAGCGTCGAGGCGGCGGAGGGCGGCGTAGAGATCGGCGGCCGCTTCCACGAGATCGCCCGCGGGCGAGAGCGAGAGGTCGCCCGCGACCGGTCCGAAGCCGAGAAGCAATTCGCCCGGTTCGGCGGCAAGCGCGTTGAGCCGCACCGGGACCGAAGGCGCGTAATGCGAGGCGAGCTGGCCGGGCGCGCGGATGCCCTCGGCCTCGGGCCGGGCCTCGGGGATGGGGGCGCCGAGACAGGCCTCGAGCGCCTCGAGGGGCAACCCGCCGGGGCGGAGGAGCCGGGGCGCGCCGTCGAAGACACCGAGGATCGTCGATTCGACGCCGACCGGGCAGGCGCCGCCGTCGAGCACCGCGTCGATCCGGCCGGAAAGACCTTCGGCCACGTGCTCGGCGGTGGTCGCGCTGACCCGGCCCGAAGGGTTCGCCGAGGGCGCGGCCACCGGCATCCCGGCCTCGCGCAGAAGGCGCTGCGCCAGGGGATGCTCGGGCACCCGGAGCGCGACGCTCGGCAGGCCCGCCGTCACCAGGTCGGAGAGCCCGGCCCCGGCGGCCACCGGCACCACGAGGGTAAGAGCGCCGGGCCAGAACACTTCGGCCAGCAGCTCGGCGGCGCCGTCGATGACGCCAATCCGCCGCGCGGAGGCGAGATCGGGGACATGGACGATCAGCGGATTGAAGCGTGGCCGGCCCTTCGCCTCGAAGATGCGCGCCACCGCCCGGCCGTTCCGCGCATCGGCGCCGAGGCCGTAGACCGTCTCGGTCGGGAAGGCGACGAGCCCCCCCTCGCGCAGCAGCGCGGCCGCCCGGGCGATCCCGGCCTCGTCGGCGGCAAGGCGCAGCGTCTCGATCGCGGACATGTTACGCAGCGTCCCGGGTTGCAGCACGGCCCCGCGCTTCGCATCGTCGGCACAGGGAGAGCGATCCCATACGTCAAGGAGACCCGCTTGCCAAGCGGGCGGCCGGGGAGGAAGAACCATGCCGTACAGGGCGCAGACGCGCGATATCCTGTTCCTGCTCGATCACGTCGTCGGCTTCGACACCGTGCTTGCCGCGCGCCGGGACGGGCTCGACCGCGAGACGGTGGGGCAGGTGATCGAAGAGGCCGGGGCGTTCTGCGAAGGCGTGATCGCGCCCCTGCAGCGGGCGGGCGATCTGCATCCGGCGCGGCTGGAGAACGGCCAGGTCGTGACCTCGCCGGGGTTCCGCGAAGGCTACCGGGCGCTGGCCGAGGGTGGCTGGGTCGGGATCAGCGCGCCCGAGGCCCATGGCGGGATGGACCTGCCGCGCACCGTGGGCATGGCGCTGCATGACATGCTTTCGGCCTCCTGCCTGGCGTTGCAGCTCAACCCGCTGATGACCCAAGGCCAGATCCACGCGCTCGAGACCCATGCCGACGAAGCGATCAAGGCGCTCTACCTGCCGAAGCTGATCGCCGGCGACTGGGCCGGCACGATGGGCCTGACCGAGCCGCAGGCGGGTTCGGATGTGGGCGCACTCCGCACCAGGGCGGAGCCGAACGGCGACGGGACCTATGCGATCACCGGGCAGAAGATCTTCATCTCCTGGGGCGACAGCGACCTGACCGAGAACATCGTGCAGCTGGTGCTGGCGCGGCTGCCCGACGCACCGGCGGGCACACGGGGAATCAGCCTGTTCCTGGTGCCGAAGTACCTGGCCAACGCGGACGGCAGTCGCGGCGAACGCAACGACCTCAGGGTCGTGTCGCTGGAATCGAAGCTCGGCATCCACTCGTCGCCGACCTGCGTCATGTCCTACGGCGATGGCGACGGCGCGATCGGCTACCTGGTCGGCGAGGAGAATAACGGGCTCGCCTGCATGTTCACGATGATGAACGATGCGCGACTGGGGGTCGGGATCCAGGGGATCGGCGTGGCCGAGGCCGCCTGCCAGAAGGCGCGGGACTTCGCGGCCGAGCGGCGGCAGGGAAGGACGGCGGGGCCGGACGGGACGATCGACGAGCACCCGGACGTGCGGCGGATGCTGGCGGTGATGCGGGCGCGGGTCTTTGCGGCGCGGGCGATCGCGCTGGCCTGTGCGACGGCCCTGGATCTCGAGGCGCTGACCGGCGATCCGGCGGCGCGGGCGCGGGCGGCGTTCCTGACGCCGATTGCCAAGGCCTATGGCACCGAGACCGGGATCGCGGTGTCGGACATGGGGATCCAGGTGCATGGCGGCATGGGTTTCATCGAGGAGACCGGCGCGGCGCAGTACCTGCGCGACGTGCGGGTGACGGCGATCTACGAGGGCACGAACGGGATCCAGGCGATGGACCTCGTGGGCCGGAAGCTGGCCGATGGCGGCGAGGCGGCGATGGCGCTCCTGGACGAGATCGAGGGCGCGGCGGAGGCGTCGCGGGCGGCTTTGCCGGTGATCGCGGGCGCGGTCTGGGACGCGGCGGAGAACCTGCGCGAGACGACCGAGTGGATGCTGGGCCAGCCGGTGGAGGCGCGGTTCGCTGGCGCGGGCGCCTACCTGGAGGCCTTCGCGCTGGTGCTGGGCGGGCATTTCCACCTCGCGGCGGCGCGGGCCGAGGGGCCGGATAGCGCGCGGGCGGCACTGGCGCGCTGCTTCGTCAAGCGGCTCCTGCCGCGGCATGCGGCGCTTCTGGCGGAGGCGGTCGCGGGCGCCGACGATCTGGCCGGGATCACCGACGAGGCGCTTTCGCCGTGACTGCCGACGGACGCCCGACGCTCAGCTACCCGTTTTCCGAGCCGCCCGCGGAGGGCGCGGCGGTGGAGGTCGCGCCGGGGATCCTTTGGCTCCGCCTGCCGCTGCCGATGGCGCTGGACCACGTCAACATCTACGCGCTCGACGAGGGCGACGGCTGGACCGTGGTGGATACCGGCATCGCCAGCAACACCACGCGGGAGATCTGGCGGGCGCTGATCGCGGGGCCGCTCTGCGGGCGGCCGGTGACGCGGGTGATCCTGACCCATCACCATCCGGACCACGTGGGGCTGGCGGGCTGGTTCCAGACCGAGCATGGCGCGGAGCTCCTCGCCACGCGCACCGCCTGGCTGATGGCACGGATGCTCACGCTCGACGTGCAGAAGCTGCCGACCGAGGAGACGGTGGCGTTCTGGATCTCGGCCGGGATGGCGGGCGAGATGCTGGAGATGCGGCGGACGCAGCGGCCGTTCAACTTCGCCGATGTGGTGGCGCCCCTGCCGCTCGGGTTCACGCGGATCCGCGAGGGCGACCGTTTCGCGGCGGGCGGGCGCGACTGGGTGGTGCGGATCGGTAACGGGCACGCGCCGGAACATGCGACGCTGTGGAGCGCCGATGGCGAGATCGTGCTGGGGGGCGACCAGCTCCTGCCGTCGATCTCGCCCAATCTCGGCGTCTACGCGACCGAGCCGGAGGCCGACCCGGTGGGCGAGTGGCTGAGCGCCTGCGAGCGGCTGTCGCATCACGCCACGCCGGAACAGTTGGTGCTGCCGGGGCACAAGCTGCCGTTCCGGGGCCTGCCCTTGCGGCTGGAGCAGCTGATCGACAACCACCACGGCGCGCTCGCCCGGCTGGAGAAGCGGCTCGCGGAGCCCGCCACGGCGGCGGCGTGCTTCGACACGCTGTTCCTGCGGAAGATCGGCGCCGGCGAATACGGGCTCGCGCTGGTGGAGGCGATGGCCCATTGCCAGCATCTCTGGCACCACGGCCTCGCCACCCGCACCCGCCGCGACGACGGCGCCTGGCTCTATCAGTCGAAGGCGCAACCATGACCGACGACCCGCACGACCCGATCTGCGGCCATGCCGTCCATTCCGACCCGGCGGCGCCGAAGACCGCCGAGCAGGAGCCGCTGCCGCCCGCCCTGACCAAGAAGCCGCGAGACCAGAAGAGCCCGGCGGAATGGGCCTACCAGCGGCTCGTGCTCTATATCCGCAATTTCGAGGAGCAGCTCGACCGCGAGCACGAGCTCGCCATCGGCATCACCGATTCGGGCGCTGGCCTGCTCCGCATCGAGGGGATCGGCTATTTCGACCCCGATATCGTGACCTTCTACGGCACCGATCAGACCGGCGCGCGGATGCAGCTGATCCAGCATGTCACCCAGCTCTCGGTGGCGCTCCGGGCGCTGCCGAAGCCCGTCGAGGCGCCCGAGCCGCGCCGGATCGGCTTTCGCCTGGCCGAGGACCTGGAACGCGGCTGAGTGCGGCAAAGCGCGCGGCGCCTCGCCCCGTGACAGGCGGGCGCAAATCGGCTAGTCCCGGACGAAACAGGAATTCGGGAACGCGGACATGGCCGAACACAAGCACGGAACGATGGATATCGAGGTTCAGGAAAAGACCTTCGAGACCTTCATGAAGTTCGTCGTCCGGGGCGCGATCGTGGTGATCTGCATCCTGATCTTCATGGCGATCTTCAACTCGTAGGACGCGGCCGGCGGATCCCGGTGAAGCCGTGCGTCCGCCGAAGTGAGGCGCAAGCCGAGCGCGCGCCGAGCCGAGAGTCCGGCTCTGGAATGACTTGCGGGCGGCGCGGACCAAAAGTCTTGAAACAGGGCTTTTGCAAGTTCCTTTTCGAGGAATTTGCGCGCATTCGAGGCGCGGCGTTGCTCGTCCTGTGCCTCGCCGTTGCCGGCTGCGGCGCGGAGCATGTCTGGGCGCCCGACGCGGAGATCGCCCGGGTGCGCTGGCGCGCCGAGGGGCCTCCGACGATCACCCTCGTTACCGTGGTCAGCACGCGCTCGGGCTCGGGCGACCATGCCGCGCTTCTGGTGAACGGCAGCCAGCGCGCACTGTTCGACCCGGCCGGAACCTTCCACGTGCCCTTCGTGCCCGAGCGCGACGACGTGCTCTACGGCATCACCGCGCGGGCGTGGAACGCCTATGTCGACTACCACGCGCGCCCGGCCTATGACGTTCGGCTCCAGGAGATCGCCGTCACCCCGGAACAGGCCGAGGCCGCGCTCCGCGCCATGGCGGCCCATGGGCCCGCCGCGAAGGCGACCTGCAACCGCGCGGTGACCGAGGTGCTGGCCTCGGTGCCCGGCTTCGAGACCGTGCCGCGCGGCTGGTTCCCGAACACGACCGCCGCCTGGTTCGCGGCGCTACCCGGCGTGACCGAGCGGGTCGTCACCGACGCGGATGCCGACGACAGCCATGGCGTGGTCTTCACGGCGCCCGCGCAGTAGCGGACGGCTCTCGGGAAAGTGAGGCGCGCGGGCGGACTGGCACGCTAGGATCGGGCGATGGTCACTCCCCTGCCCCACCGGAGCGCGACGCCGCGCGGTTGCCCGGATCCAATCGAGCGCCTGCGGCGCATTCCTTCTGGCCCTCCGGGATCGCTGCCGCAACCCTGCGGGCGGCGGGCGCCCGGATGAGGCGGCGCGCCCTGATCGGTGGCGGGGTTGCGGTCTTGGCCCTGGCGGCCTGGGGATTCGGGCGGCCGCTCTACTACGCCGCGATCACCGAGACGCGGGAGGGGGCGGTGCTGAGCGCGCCCGAGGCGCTGGCGAAGGCACAGGCGGGGGAGATCCTGCTCGTGGATGTGCGGCGGCCCGAGGAATGGGCGGCGACCGGGCGGCCCGTGGGATCGGTGGCGCTCGACATGCGGCGGGCGGATTTCACGGAAGAGCTGCAGCGGATCGCCGGCGGAACCGGCAGGCCGGTGGCGCTGATCTGCGCGCGGGGCGTGCGGTCGGCGCGGGTGGCGAACCGGCTGGTCGAGGCCGGGTTCACCGATGTCCGCGACGTGCCCGAGGGAATGCTGGGCTCGCTCGCGGGGCCGGGCTGGCTGGCGCGGGGACTGCCGGTGGAACGGCAGGAGGCGGCCCGGTGATCGGGCGCATGGTGCTGGCCCTGGGGTTCATGCTGGGCGCGGGCATGGCCCAGGCGGGATGCGCGGGCGTGGAGGCGCCTTGCGAGACGGCCGGGGGGACCTATCACATCGCGCTGCCCGAGGGCGCGGGGCCGTTCCCGGTGCTGGTGTTCCTGCACGGGTATGGCGGCAGCGGCGAAGGGACGATGCGGCAATTCGCGGGACTCGCCGCGCGGGGCTATGCGGTGATCGGACCCGACGGGCTGCCCCGGCCGGGGGACACGCGGCGGCGCTGGTCGTTCCATCCCCTGCGGGAGGCGAAGCGCAACGAGGCGGCGTTCCTGAGGGGCGTGATCGCCGATGCGGCGGAGCGGTTCCGGATGGATCCGTCGCGAGTGTTGCTGTCGGGGTTTTCCATCGGCGGGTCGATGGTGAGCTATCTGGCCTGTTCGGACCCCGACATCGCGGCCGCCTATGCGCCCGTGGCGGGGAGCTTCTGGCGGCCGCATCCGGCGCTCGATGCCTGCAAGGGGCCGGTCCGGCTGTTGCACACCCATGGCTGGCGCGACGGGACGGTGCCCCTGGAGGGGCGGCCGCTCCGGGGCGGCGAGATCGAGCAGGGCGACGTGTTCTACGCGATGCAGGTCTGGCGCGAGACCAATGGCTGCGACGGGATGAAGGCGACGGAGTTTTCCACCGGTGAGCGGTTCTGGCGGCGGCGCTGGACCGAGTGCAAGGCGGGGGCGCTGGAGCTGGTGCTGCATCCGGGCGGGCACGGGACGCCGGTGGGCTGGGCGGATATCGCGCTCGACTGGTTCGAGGGGTTGCCGGCGGAGTAGTTGCCTTTTCTCCGTTGACGTGCAGCTCGGAGCCGGGCGAGCGCCTGCCCGTGGGGTGGCGCAGCAACGGCTGAGCGGTGCGCTTTATCTCACCAAGTCCGTCGTACAATCGTTCGGTGCAGAACCGCACCAAAGCGCCAGCCCGTCACGCCAAAGGCGTGCTACTTCAGTGGCGCACCTCCGGTGCGACGACGGGCAGGCGCTCGCCCGGCGCCTTCGGCGCCATTCGGGCGGGGGCTTTGTGCCGCCGTCGCAAGAGAAAGACGCCAGTCGGGTCTCGCCATGCACTGCGACTGGCCAAAAGTCTTGGATCCAAGACTTTTGCAAATTCCTTTGAAAGGAATTTGCGTGCGCCCGGCGGATCCGGCGCCTCACTCCGCGGCCATGCCGAGGCCGGTGGCCATGGCGGCGCCGATGCGGTCGCGGGCGGCGCGGGCGCGGAGGAGGACGGGCGGCGGCGCGATGTCCTCGGGGGTGGCCATGAGGTTGGCGACGCAGGGATGGGCGGTGAGCCGCAGGCCGGACAGCGCCGAGAGCGGCATGGCGGCGGCGAGGCTGAGCGCGATGGGGGAGAGCCAGAGCGTGACGAAGCCCAGGACGATGCCGGTGACGAGGCCCGCGCCGATCACCGTTTCGACCGCGTGGAAGCGCAGGAGCTGCCAGAGCGAGGGGCCGCGGCCGGCGGAACCGCGATAGGTGCTCCAGCCCATCTCGACGCCGAGAATGCCGGTGATCACGGCGCGGGTCTGCTGGATCATCAGGATCGGCGAATAGGCGACCGAGAGCAGCACTTCGGCGAGGAAGGAGAGGGCGAACTGCACCGGGCCGCCGAAGCTCCGGAGCGCGGGGGCCTCGAGGGCGGCGCGGAGGACGCCGACGAGCTTCGGCGCGAGGAGCAGGCCGTACATCAGGAACAGCACGGCGACCTGTTTCGCGCCGGTGAGTTCGGGCCAGTGCGGCCGGGGGTCGTTGCCGGAGAAATAGACGATCAGGCTTTTCTCCTCGCCGACGCCGATGGCGGCCCAGACCAGGAGGAGCGCGAGCCAGACCGGGGAGACGAGGTAGCTCATCGCGCCCTGGAACAGATGGAAGCGGCTGACCGGGTGCAGCCCGCGCGTGGCGATCAGGCGCAAGTGCTGGAGGTTGCCGCGGCACCAGCGGGCGTCGCGCTTGACGTAGTCGATCAGCGTTTCGGGCGCCTCTTCGTAGGAGCCCGGCCCGGCGGGGAGCATGCTGACGCCCCAGCCGGCGCGGCAGAGGAGCGCGGCCTCGACGAAATCGTGGCTCATGATCAGCCGGCCGTCGCGGCCGATCCGGGGCAGGCCGGCGCAGGCGGCGAAGGCGCGGGTGCGGATGATCGCGTTATGGCCCCAGTAGTTGCCCTCGCGGCCGGTCCAGGCGGCGAGGCCGAGCGAGAGGAGCGGGCCGTAGACCGTGGTCGCGAATTGCTGGACGCGGGCGAGCACGGTTTCGGAGGAAACGAGGCGCGGGGTCGACTGGATCAGCCCGGAACCCGGATCGGCGGCCATGGCGTCGGCGAGGTCGGTGATCGCCTGCGCCGTCATCAGGCTGTCCGCGTCGAGGACGAGCATCGCCTCGTAGCCGCCGCCCCAGCGCCGGACCCATTGCGCGATATTGCCGATCTTGCGGTCGGTGTTCTCGGCGAAGCGGCGGTAATGCACCGGCGTCTCGGACGGCGCGGCGGCCTTCAGCGCGGCGAATGCGTGGGTCTCGGCCTCGGCCACCGCGTCATTCTTGGTGTCGGACAGGATGAACAGCGAGAAGCGGTGCTCGGGGCGGCGGGCGGCCACGTCCTCGAGCATCGCCTGGGCATTGCCGAAGACGTCCTCGGGCACCTCGTCATGGACCGGGATCAGGATCGCGACGTCGAGCGGCTGCACGGGCCCGGCCGGGCGGCGCGCGGGCAGGACGGCGCGGATCACGCCAGCGGCGGTCATCGCGACCGACAGCGCGATCCAGAAGAACGAGAAGGCGATCAGCGAGATCAGCAGCGCTTCGAACGGGCTGAGCCCGTCCATCACGAAGAAATCCGTGAAGAGCGCCACGATCATCAGCGTGGCGGCGATCGCGGGCAGGAAGGTGGCGAGGCGCCAGAGCCAGCGGCTGCGCTCCTTGGTGCAGCCGGGGGCGCCGGGATCGCGGAACGGCACGCGCAGGTTCTGCTCGGGCAACGCGAGCGGCGCGTCCGCGGGCATGTGGTCCGGGAAGCGCCGGATCGGAACGATATTCGTCATGCGGTCCACCGATAGAGCCAGGTCTCGGACACCACGCGGTCGTCGCGGATCAGCTGGGCACGCATCTCCGCGAGGTCCTCGTCGCCGGGTTGGAAGCGAAACGACAGCCGAACGCCGCCGGTTCCGGGATTTCTTTCGAGGATCCCGGGGCTGAGCGAACCTCTGCTGGTCGAGATCGAGAAATTGAGCTTGTCGAATTCGCCGAGCGCCGGATCGGGGCCGAAATCCACGGCGACGATGGTGCCGGGCTTGTCCTTGTCGGCGCCCTTGCCGATGCGGGTTTTGAGCACGGGGGCAAGACCGGCGAGTTGCGGCGGCTCCTCGCCCCAGGCGAGACCGTAGCTGAACCGGTGCTCGGCGCCCGGCGCGAGCGGTACGGCGGGGCGCCAGTAGGCGACGATATTGTCGTAGATCTCGCGGTCGGCGGGGATCTCGATCAGGTTGACCGAGCCCGCGCCCCAGCCTTCGCCCGGGGTGACCCAGAGCGTCGGGCGATCCTGGTAATGGGCTTCGAGATCGGCGTAGTCCTCGAGCCGGCGGCTGCGCTGGACGAGGCCGAAGCCCCTCGGGTCGGTGTCGAGGAAGGCGGAGACCTGGAGCGTCTTCGGGTTCGCGAGCTGGCGCCAGAGA
Organism: Paracoccaceae bacterium; assembly: GCA_050299695.1. Taxonomy (GTDB): domain Bacteria; phylum Pseudomonadota; class Alphaproteobacteria; order Rhodobacterales; family Rhodobacteraceae; genus Ovoidimarina. The sequence continues at coordinate 14,628 of JBNKWI010000013.1, read as the reverse complement.
AGCTCGCCCGAGCCGTTCAGCATCAGGAGGCCTTCGCTGTCATGGACCGCCGAGCGGAAATCGTCGAAGCGGATGTGGTTGGTCTCGTCGAAGAGGAACATCGAGGTGAGCGGCGCGATGCCCACGTTGCCCACTTCTTCGCGCATGAAGAGCGAGGCGGTGACGTTCATCCGGGCGGGCAGTCCGGGGGTGATGTCGAAGCGGTAGGCGCCGGCGACGGCGGGGCCGTCGAGCAGCGCATGGACGCGGATCGTCTTGTCCTCGGGATGCGGCGCGAGGATCCAGAAGCGGGTGAATTCGGGGAATTCCTCGCCGGCCTTGTCCGCCGTCCGGATCGCGAGGCCGCGCGCCGAGAGCCCGTAGGTCTGGCCGGTGCCGATGGCGCGGAAGTAGCTGGCGCCCTGGAAGACGCAGAATTCCTGGAAGATGCCGGGTTTCGTCAGCTCGGCGCGGAGCCGGAGGCCGGAATAGCCGAGCGTGTCGTCGACCGGCAGGTCGGGGAACTGGTCGGACTTGTCGAAGCGCGTCAGGTCGAAGGGCACCGGGCGGGCGATGCCGTTCTCGACCATGTTGATCTCGACCGGCCGGTCGAAATAGAGGCCGGGGGCGAAGAAATCGACGCGGAACGGGCGGTCGGTCCCGGCCCATTCGGCCTTCTGGCCGTTGAACCAGATCGCGCGGTACTGGTCGTAGCTGAGCTGGCGCCAGGCCTCGGGGATCTTCCTGCGCGGCGCGTAGCCCTGGCCGGCGAGGCGCTGGGCCTCGGCGCGGAGCCAACTCTCGGAGAACTCGGTGCCCGCCGGATCGCCATCGGCGGCGGGGGCCGCGCCGGCCGAGGCGGCGGCGAGGAGCCCGAGAAGCGTGCGGCGCGTCAGCACGAAACACCCCCGCGGCGGCGGAGAGGCACGGCTGCAAGGCGCAGCGCGGGTGCCGGGCGGCATATGCTGAGGCGCGTTGTCTTCATCGGAGTGAAAGGGCCGGCGATGGAAAAACCGGGCACGGCAGGCAAAATCCCCAAAAGCAGCGGCGCGATGTAGCGCTCGTCGTAGACCCCTGTCGAGTCACGAAAAACTGCAAATGCTGCACGTGCGAAAAATCGGCGAAGAAGCGCGCAAAAGCCGGATTCGCACCGGCGGCGCATGGCTGCCGGGCGCTCCTTCTTCGTGCTTCTCACCCCGCTCCCCCGTCCGTCATTCCGCCGGAATGCGCCGCCCGCGCGCGATGATCGAGCGGCGGGCCGCGGCGTAGCCGTCCTCGTAGCCGCCGCGCTTCATGCGGCGTTCGTCGAGCACGGTTTCGGCGGCGTCGAGGAAGCCCGCGCGGAGCCCCGCGTCGATGCAGAGCCGGTCGAACACGTCGCGCTGGGCGTGGCTGCCGCCGGCCTCGTGCAGGTCCTTCCGGCCGATCAGGAGATGGCGGAAAGCGGTGGCGTAGTCGCCCTCGCCGAAGGCGGTGAGCCCGGCGGCGGTGGCGAGGCCGGGGCGCGCCATGCGCTGTTCGATCTCGGTGCGCGAGGCGCGGGCGTCGCGGTAGAGCCGCGAGGTGAGCCGGGTGACGGCGTCGTCGCGGTCGCCGCCGACCAGCGCGAGGAGGTAGTGCAGGTCGGCGAAGATCAGGCAGCCGTCCTCGGTGCGGTTCATCGAGAGTTCGGCGAGTTCCTCCCAGCGGTCGCCGACGTCGACGCCGTCGAGTTCGAGCCGCATCAGGAGCGAAGTACCGTTCGAGATGTCGCGGTAGTCGTCGGTCTTCTCGGCGCGGACCTCGCGGTCATAAAGCGCCAGCGCGGCGTCGGTGTCGCCGCAATCGAGATGCATCAGCGCCTTGTGCCACCAGACGTGGAAGCGGAAATTGTTGCAATGCGCCCAGGCGGCCTCGCGGCCCTCGAGCCAGCCGAGCCCGGCCCTGGCGTTGCCGGTCATGTCGTAGACATGCGCGACGGCGTGGAGGCCCCAGGCGTCGTCGGGGCTGGTGTCGAGCCCGGCGCGGCCGGCGGCCTCGGCGGCGGCGTAGTCGCCGGTTTCCTCGAGCGCGAAGGCGTGGCAGCCGAGGAGGTAGCCATGGGCGGCGTGGTCGGGTCCGCAGGCGGGGAGGATCCGTTCGAGCGAGCGGCGCATGCCCTGGCTGTCGCCGAGGACGAAACGGATCGCGTGGCTGAGCTTGGCGGCGAGCGCGTCTTGCGGGCAGGTCGCGAGCACGGTTTCGAGATGCGCCACGGCGCGGGAGAGCGCACCTTCGAGATAGGCCGAGAGCGCCTCGACATAGGCCATTTCGCGGGTGGTGGGCTGGGTCTTCAACGCGGCGGCACCGGCGGCGGAGAGCGCCTCGCGGGCGGTGGCGATCAGTTCGCGGCGACCGAGGAGGAGGAAGAACAGGCCCTTGGCGGCATGGCCGAGCGCGAAGTCGGGATCGGCCTCGAGCGTCGCGGCGAGATGGGCGGGCGTGGCCGCGCCATGGGCGAGAAAGGCGCGCATGGTGGCGTTCCACGCGCTGAGCGCAGCCTCCGACGCAAGGGTGGTGTCCTGCCCGAAGATGTCGTGGCGCATGGGGTTTCCTTTCGGCCCGTGGGATCGGTTTCCCATCCGGTTTGCTACGAAAGCGGGCATCCGATCTACGGGCGGGGGCCTTCCATAACGCATACGTGACGGATCGTGCCGGGGCGTGAGCCGGATGTTTCAGAGAGCGGCGAAATCGGCGGCCGGATCGGCGGAAGATCGCGTGTCGCCGCCTGTCGCGGCAGGGTCGATCAATCGGCGGGCGGTTCCGGAGTCGCGTATCGGGCGAGGATTTCGGTCGTATCCTGGCCGAATCCGGGTGGCGGACGGCGATAGGTGACCGGGGTTTTCGAGAATTTCAGCGGGTTGCCGATGAGCTCGACCCCGCCCCTGTCGATATCGTCGCGCGGCATGTCGATCCGCATGGCGCGGGCCTGGACCTGGTCGGTGGCGAAGACCTCTTCGAGCGTGTGGACCGGACCGACCGGGACCTTGCGCGCCTCGAGCCCGGCGATGACATGGTCGCGCGTCCGGGTTTTCAGGATCGCGGCGATCCGGGCCACCAGCTCTTCGCGATGGGCGAGGCGGGCGGGGTTCGTCGCGTAGCGCGGATCGGTGCCGAGCTCCGGCTCGCCGAGGTATTCGCAGAAGCGGCGGTACTGCCCGTCGTTGCCGACCGCGACAAGGACATGGCCGTCGGAGGTTTCGAAGGCCTGGTAGGGAACGATGGTGGCATGGGCATTGCCGCGCCGCTGGCGGGGCTTGCCGGTGGTGAGATGCGCGACGCCTTCGTTGATGAGCCAGGAGACCTGTGTATCAACGAGGGCGAGGTCGATATGCTGGCCCTCGCCGGTCCGGTCGCGATGGCGCAGCGCGGCGAGGATGCCGACGGCCGCGTACATGCCGCACATCACGTCGGCGACGCCGACGGCGACCTTCATCGGTTCGCCCTCGGGCACGCCGGTGAGCGACATGATCCCGCCGTAGCCCTGCGCCATCAGGTCGTAGCCCGGTTTCTCGCGGTTCGGGCCGGTCTGGCCGAAGCCGGAAATCGAGCAGTAGACGAGATGCGGGTTGGCGGCGGTCATGGCCTCGTGGTCGAGGCCGTATTTCTTCAGGCCGCCCGGCTTGAAGTTCTCGATCACCACGTCGGCCTGGGCCGCCATGGCGCGGAGGGTCTGTTGCGCCCCGGGGTCGGCGATGTCGAGCGCGACGGAGTATTTGTTGCGGTTGGCGCACATGAAATAGGAGGAGAGGTCGGTGGGCTTTCCGTCCTTGCCCATGGCGAAGGGCGGGCCCCAGGCGCGGGTGTCGTCGCCGTTCGTCGCCGGGTTCTCGATCTTGATCACCGTCGCGCCGAGATCGCCGAGGAGCTGGGTGCAGGTCGGCCCCGCGAGGATGCGCGAGAGGTCGAGGACGGTGAGGCCGTCGAGCGGGCCGGGCATGTCAGATCCTTCCGTCATAGGCCATGCGGTCGATTTCGGCGGCAATGATTGTGGGGCGGTCGGCTTTCAGCGCGCTTTCGAGCGCGGCGCGGAGTTCGGCGCGCGTGGTGACCGTGGCGCCGAGGGCGCCGAAGCCGCGGGCGATGGCCGAAAAATCGTGGCGGGCGAAGTCGACGCCGGCATTGGCGAGCTGGCGCTGGCGCTGCTTCATCTCGATGAGGCCGAGGGAGGCGTCGACGAAAACCACGGTGATCACCGGAAGCTGCATCTCGACGGCCGTGGAGAGCTCGCCCATGACCATGAGGAGCCCGGCATCGCCGGTGAAGGCCACGACGGGGCGGTCCGGGGCGGCGCGTTTCGCGCCCATCGCGAGGGGGAGCGCGCAGCCCATGGTGCAGAGGCCGGAGGATTGCAGGAGCGTGCGCGGGGCCGGGCAGCGCCACATCTGGCTGAGGAGGATGCGGTGCGCGCCGGAATCGACGGTAGCGATTGTCTCGGGCGGGAGCGCCGCGCGGGCCTCGGCGATCACGGCGGCGGGGCCCCAGTCGTCGGTCTCGGGGAAGGATCTCGCCAGGGCGTTTCGGACGGCGTCGGGCTGGCCGCCGGGCCAGGTGCGTCTTGGGGTGACGGTGTCGCCGAGGGCCGTGAGGGTGGCGCCGGTATGGGCGACGAGGCTGAGCGTCGCCTGGTGCATGTAGTGGTGGTTCGGCGCGGCGTGGATGTCGAGGACGCGCTGGGTGGCGGGGTTCCAGGGGTCGCGCCAGCCGGGGCGCATCTCGATGGGGACGTTGCCGGCGGCGATCACGAGGTCGGCGGCCTTGACGAGCGGCAGGAGCGCCTTGTCGGCGAGGGGCGAGAGGCCGGCGCCGCCGAGGGCGAGCGGGTCGTCTTCCGGGAGGACGCCCTTGGCCTTGTAGCTGGTGATGACGGGGATGTTGTGGCGGCGGGCGAAGGTGGCGAGGGCGCTAGCGCTGCCTTCGGCGAGGAGGTCGAGGCCGGCGAGGATCAGCGGGCGTTCGGCCTCGGCGAGCCACGCGCGCGCGGTGGCGAGCGTGTCGGGCGCGGGGACGACCGGGGCCGGTGCGGCGCGTCTGGGCGTGGCGGGGCCGGCGGAACGGTCGGCCACGGCGACGGGGACGTCGATCAGGACCGGGCCGGGGCGGCCCTCGGTGGCGATGGCGATGGCCTTGTCGGCGATGGTGGCGGCGCCGTCCGGGGTAAGGGTGAAGGTGGCCTTGGTGATGGGCGCCAGCACCGCGCGGTGGTCGAGCACCTGGTGGGTGTAGGTGAGCGCCTCGTCGGGGTCGATGGCACCGGCGAGCACGATGAGCGGCACGCGGTCCTGCTCGGCATTGGCGATGACGTTGACCGCGTTCATCAAGCCCGGGCCGACCGTGGCGACGAGGATGGCCGGCGCGCCGTCGACATGATGGACGCCCTCGGCCATGAAGCCGCCGGCGTTCTCGTGCTTGACGAGGTGGAAGGCGATCCCGGCGGCGCCGAGCGCGTCGAGGATCGTCAGGACCTCGCCGCCGGGCATCCCGAAGGCGTGGCGGCAACCCGCATCGTGGAGGCGGCGGGCCAGGGCGTCGGCGGCGCGGTGGGTCAAGCTGGGCTCCGTCCTTTTGTCGACGCCTACTGTGCCGTGGCGTCCCGGGCAATGGCGGCGAAGAGGCCGTCGAGCTCGGCGGCGGCCTGGATCAGCGCCGGGCCGGCCTCGTCGACATAGGGCGCGAAGACGGCGCTGGGGAGCTTGTAGGAGAGCGTCGCGGTGCCGTCGGCGTTCTCGGTGACGTAGAGGCGGACCGGGGCCTCGATCATCGCGGGCGTGGAAAGCGCGAGGATGCGGACGGCGTAGAGGTTGTTGAAGGCGCCGATCACGGTGTTGCCGGGGATCGTGACGCCGCGCGCCTTCGCGGCGCCGGTGGGGCCGGCCTGGGTGACGACGGCGAGGCCGTTTTCGCCGATTGCAGCGCGGGCGCGGTCGACGAGGGTGGCGTGGTCGTAGCCGGTGGGGAACACCGCCCAACCGGGGCGCGAGGCCATGTCGGCCACCTCCTGGGCGAAGGCCCCGGCGGGGAGGGCGAGCGCGACGAGCGCGGCGCGAAGCGTTCTGAGGGGGCGCATCGTGGTCCTCCTGATCCGGGGTCCGGACGGGATGCCATGGCGCCCGCCCGGTGACCAGACACGTTTGCGACAGCGCGTTGCCGCGGCCGGGTGCGATTTGGTCGTTCCCGGGTGGCGGCGCAGGGCGAAAGGCGGCTAGATCGGGGAAGATTCCCCGGAGAGCCCCGCGCATGTTCCTTTCCGTCTTCGAGATGTTCAAGGTGGGCGTCGGCCCGTCCTCGTCGCACACGATGGGGCCAATGGTGGCGGCGGCGCGGTTTCTCGACACGCTCCGGGCCTCGCCCTTCACGGCGCATGGGCTCAAGGCGAGCCTGCACGGCTCGCTGGCCTTCACCGGGGTCGGACATGCGACCGACCGGGCGGTGATCCTGGGGCTCGCGGGCTTCGTGCCGGAGAGTTACGAGGCCGAGGCGGCCGAAGCGGCGCTGGCGGCGATCCGGGAAACCGGCGAGGTGACGCCGGCCGGGCTCGGCGCGCTGCGCTTCGATCCGAAGGGCGATATCGCCTTCGACTACGGCCCGCCGCTGCCGGGCCATTCGAACGGGCTGATCCTGATGGCGACGGACGCGCAGGGCGACGTGATCCTGCAGGAGACCTACTATTCGGTGGGCGGCGGCTTCGTCCTGACCGAGGCGGAACTGGCGGCGGGCAAGGATACCGATGGCGGGGCGCCGGTGCCCTACCCGTTCAAGAGCGCGGCCGAAATGCTGGAGATGTGCCGGCGCGAGGGCAAGACCATCGCCGAGCTGAAGCGCGCGAACGAGCTCACGCGGCGCGGGGCAGCGGAGCTCGACAGGGGCATCGCGCGGCTCTGGGAGGTGATGTCGGGCTGCATCGACCGCGGGCTCGAGAGCGACGGCGTGCTGCCGGGCGGTCTCGGCGTGAAGCGCCGGGCCGGGGGGATCCACCAGGCGCTGCTGGCGGAGCGGGGGCAGAACCTGACCGCGCCGCACACGATCAACGACTGGATCGGCGTCTACGCGATGGCGGTGAACGAGGAGAACGCGGCGGGCGGCCAGGTGGTGACGGCGCCGACCAACGGCGCGGCGGGCGTGGTGCCGGCGACGATCCGCTACTGGCTCGACCATGTGCCCGGGGCGACGCGGGCGCGGATCCCGGAGTTCCTGCTGACGGCGGCGGCGATCGCCGGGCTGGTGAAGCACAACGCCTCGATCTCGGGCGCGGAATGCGGCTGCCAGGCCGAGGTCGGCTCGGCGGCGGCGATGGCGGCGGCGGGGTTCTGCGCGGTTCTGGGCGGGACGCCCGAGCAGGTGGAGAACGCCGCGGAGATCGCGCTCGAACACCATCTGGGGATGACCTGCGACCCGGTGAAGGGGCTCGTGCAGGTGCCCTGCATCGAGCGTAACGGGCTCGGCGCGATCAAGGCGGTCTCGGCGGCCTCGCTGGCGCTCCGAGGAGACGGGACACACCTGGTGCCGCTCGATTCCTGCATCGAGACGATGCGCCAGACCGGCGTGGACATGAGCGAGAAATACAAGGAAACTTCGCTCGGCGGGCTGGCCGTGAACATTCCCAACTGCTGAACGCCGCGCCCAAGCGACTGATTCAAAGACGGTTATCCGGCTGGCCTTGGGGTTTTCACCCAAGTGACGAATGATTGCGGGACAGGCCCTGCGCGATCTGCTATTCTCGGGAAACTAAAATATTTTCACGCTATGTTTCAATTGGTTACCTGTAGATTGTAGGGAAGCGACAGGGTGCTACCGCCGAGGGGACTTTTCGGACTGCCTTTTGGCGGCCGGGGTCGAGATGGCCATGGCCATGCTGAGTCGCGCGACCCCAGGACCCGTTGCGGCGAGAGACCGGCGAAGCTTTCGGACGAGGTCGAGGCGCAGCTGCGCGCCCGGCAGGTGGACGCGGTCCTGCAGCTGACGTCTCCGCTGATGATCGTGATCCTGTGCAATGTCAGCGCCTTCGTGCTGGTGCTCCGGGCGACCGGCCAACTGACCGCACCGATCCTGGCCTGGGCGGCGCTGACGGCGCTGCACGCGAGCATTGCGCTTTACGGCACGCTCCGGAACCGGCGGAAGGCGCCGCCGCGGACCACGAGCAAGCGCGCACGGCGGCGGATGGTAGTGAACTCGCTGGTCTTCGGCCTGTTCTGGGCGGTGCCGGGGGTGACGTTCATCCCGGGGCTGACCGGGTTCGCCGAGATCTTCGCCTACACGTTGCTGACCGGCATGCTGACGGGCGGCGCCTTCGGGCTCTACCCGATCCCGGCGGCCGCGGCGGCCTTCATGATGCCTGTCGCGATCGGCGGCGTTCTGGGTCTGACATGGTCCCATGGGCTCCTGGCGCTCGGGCCCGCGGCGACTGTCGTGATGTTCCTCTTCATTTTCCGGCAGGTGATCCTGCGCCATGCCGAGCTGTTCACGGCCGAGTTCATCGGCCGGCTGGAGCTCGAACGGCGCAACCGGCTGATCGAGGACCTGCTGGAGGACGCGCGGCACGAGGTGCTCGGGACGCGGCGGATGATGGAGGAGCGGATCGCCCGGTCGGAGAAGATGGACGCGATCGGGCAGCTCACGGGCGGGATCGCGCATAATTTCAACAACCTGCTGACGGCGATCCAGGGCCATGCGGAGCTGCTGGCGCTGGAGGGCAAGGCCGATCCGACGCTGATCGCACCGATCCTGAACGGCTGCCGTGCCGGGGCGAACCAGGTGCAGCGGCTTTTGTCGATCGCCGGCAAGCAGATCCTGCGGCCCGAAGCGGTGCCCCTGGACGCCATGCTGGACGGGCTGGTGAAGATGGTGGAGCCCTCCTTGGGCCCTGCCTACCGGATCCGGACGAGTCTGGCCGACGGGGTGCCCGCACCCTATGTCGACCGGGCGCAGCTGGAAGGGGCGCTGCTGAGCCTGATCTTCAACGCCCGCGACGCGATGCCGGGCGGCGGCGAGATCACGGTCACCTGCCGGGAGGCGCCGGAGCGGGGCGGCACCGTGGACATCTCCGTGACGGATACCGGCGTCGGGATGGACGCGGCCACCCGGGACCGGGCGACCGAACCGTTCTTCACGACGAAGCCGATTGGCGAGGCAACAGGGCTCGGCCTGTCGAGCGTCGCAGGCTTCGTGCGCCAGTCGCGGGGCACGTTCGACATTCAGACCGAACCGGGCAAGGGGACCACCGTGTCGATGTGCCTGCCGGCCACTCCGCCCCCGAAGAGGCGCGAGCCCGCCGCCGAGGATCCGGCCGCAGCGGAGGCGGACAGCGCGACGGTACTGGTGGTCGAGGACATGTCGGATGTGCGGCGGGTCACGGTGAGCATGCTGCAGACGCTGGGGTACCGGGTGGTCGAGGCGGCGGGGCCGAAGGACGCGATGCAGGCGCTCGACGCGGAGGGCGCGGGGATCGACCTCGTGCTGACGGACATCCTCCTGTCGGACGACATCACCGGGCTCCAGCTCGCCAAGGAGATCCGCCGCAAGCGGCCCAGCCTGCCGACCATCTTCGTCTCGGGCTGGAGCCGGCAGGACGACCGGCTCGAAGACGGCTCCGGCAGCCGCGTGCTGCCGAAGCCGTTCACGCGGCAACAGCTTGCCCTGCATGTGGAGGAGGCGCTGTCGGAACAGCGCCGCAGCGGGGCGAACTGACCCCCTACCCCGCCGCGTCGAGCAGTTTCAGGACCGAGGGGCCGATGGCCTCGACGATGCGCGCGACGCCGGCGGCGTTGGGGTGCAGGCCGTCGGGCTGGAACCAGTCGCGGAGCGCCTGCTGACGGTCGCCCCCGGGAGTGAGGGCGGCGAGGAAATCGGGGTAGTAGAGCGCGCCGTGGGCGGCGGCGAGCTCGGGATAGATCGCGCGGAACGCCGATTGGTAGTCGGGCCCGTAGTTGCCCGGGACCGCGAGGCCTATGAGGAGCACGGGCACGTCCTCGGCCCCGGCGCGGGTCAGGATGCCGTCGAGATTGGCGCGGGCGGTGGCCGGGTCGATGCCGCGCAGGATGTCGTTGCCGCCGAGCGTCACGATCAGCGCGTCGGGATGGTCGGAGAGCGTCCAGTCGATCCGCGAGAGCCCGCCCTGGGTGGTGTCGCCCGAGACGCCCGCATTGACGACGCGCGCCTCCGCCCCCTGCCCCGCGAGCCAGCGTTCGAGCTGCGGCACGAAGCCGTCGCCGGGCGGCAGGCCGTAGCCCTGGGTGAGGCTGTCGCCGAGCGCGGTGACGGTCACCGGCTCGGCCGCGGCTGCCGACGCTGACAAGCCCGCGACAACCATGGCGGCAAATCCGAGGTTGCGGAGCGCCCGAGGCGCCCCATATGCCCCCGAGAGCCGTCCGAGGAGCCCGCGCATGACGACCGACCCGATTCTGAGCCTCCAGGGCGCGCGGCTGAGCCTGTCGGGCAATGCCGGGCCGGTCGAGATCCTGAAGGGGATCACGCTCGAGATCGCGGCGGGCGAGACGGTGGGGCTCGTGGGGCCGTCGGGGTCGGGCAAGTCCTCGCTCCTCATGCTCATGGGCGGGCTGGAACGCGCCAGCGCCGGGCGGGTGACCGCGATGGGCCACGACCTCACGGCGCTGAACGAGGACGCTTTGGCCCGGGTCCGGAGAGAACATATGGGCGTGGTGTTCCAGTCTTTCCACCTGATTCCGACGATGACCGCTTTGGAGAATGTCGCGACGCCGCTGGAGCTGGCGGGCGCGGAGGATGCCTTTTCCCGGGCCGAGGCGGAATTGCGCGAGGTCGGTCTGGGCGCGCGGCTGGGGCATTACCCGGCGCAGTTGTCGGGCGGCGAGCAGCAGCGTGTGGCGCTGGCGCGGGCGGCGGTGGGGCGGCCGGATCTCCTTCTGGCCGACGAGCCCACCGGCAATCTCGACGGCGCAACCGGGGCGGCGATCATGGATCTGTTGTTCGGGCTCCGGCAGCGGCACGGGGCGACGCTGGTGCTGGTGACCCATGCGCCGGAGCTGGCAGAACGCTGCGACCGGGTGATCGGGCTCAATGACGGGGAGATCGACGGCGCGGCGCGGCACGCGAGGGCGGCCGAGTGAGCTGGCCCGTCGCCGCGCGGATCGCCCGGCGCGAGTTGCGCGGCGGGCTGTCGGGCTTCGGCGTGTTCCTCGCCTGCCTCGCCTTCGGGGTCGCCGCCATCGCGGCGGTGGGGATCGTGCGTGCGAGCATCGAGGCGGGGCTGGCGCGGGAAGGCGCGGCGCTTCTGGGCGGCGATGCGGAAATCGAGCTGACCTATCGCTTCGCCACGCCGGAGGAACGCGCCTGGATGGAGAGCGTCTCCGAGGCGGTGTCGGAGGTTGTCGATTTCCGGTCGATGGCGGTTTTGGGCGAGGCGCGGGCGCTGACCCAGGTGAAGGGCGTCGACGGGGCCTATCCGCTGCTCGGATCCGTGGAACTGGCGCCGGAGATGCCGCTATCGCAGGCGCTCGACGGCACGGGAGGCGTGCCGGGGGCGGTGATGGACCGGGTGCTGGCCGACCGGCTGGGGCTGGCGCCGGGCGACCGGTTCCGGCTCGGAACGGGGGAGTTCGTGCTCTCGGCGCTTCTGGAGCGGGAGCCCGACCGTTCGACCGGGATCACGCTCGGCCCCCGGACCATCGTGCGGCGGACGGCGCTCGAAGGCAGCGGACTTCTGAGCGACGGCTCGCTCTACGAGACCCAGTACCGGCTTTTGCTGTCGAAGGGGACGGATCTCGCCGCGCTGGAAGCGGAGGCCGGGCAGGCGCTCGACGGGTCGGGGATGCGCTGGCGCGACAGCCGCAACGGGGCGCCGGGGATCAAGCGCTTCGTCGAGCGGCTGGGGGCGTTCCTGGTGCTGGTCGGGCTGTCGGGGCTGGCGGTGGGCGGCGTCGGCATTGCGGCCTCGGTCCGGGCCTATATCGACCGCAAGATCGCGGTGATCGCGGTTCTGAAGACGCTGGGCGCGAGCCGGGCGACGGTGTTCCAGACCTATGTTTTGCAGGTGGGCGCGCTGACGGTTTTGGGGATCCTGTTGGGCCTCGCGATGGGGGCGGCGCTGCCGATGCTGGCGGCGCCCCTGATCGAGGCGCAATTGCCGGTGCCTGCGGTGTTCGCGCCCTGGCCCGGGCCGCTTCTGGAGGCGGCGCTCTATGGCGTGCTGTCGGCGGCGCTGTTCACGATCTGGCCTTTGGCGCGGACCGAGAGCGTGCGGGCGGCGGCCTTGTTCCGCGATGCGGGGCTCCGGCCGGGGGGATGGCCAAGGCCGGTTTGGATCTTTGTAACGGGGTTGGTGCTGGCGGTGCTGGTGGCGGCGGCGGCGGAGCTGTCTGGCGTGGCGCGGCTGACCTTCTGGACGGCGGGCGGGCTGACGGGGGCCTTCGTGGCTTTGTTGCTCGCGGCGGCGGGGCTGCGGCGGGCGGCGCGGGCGCTGGCGCGGCGGATGCGCGGGCGGGCGATGCTGCGGCTCGCGCTCGGCGCCATCGGTGGGCCGGGCTCGGAGACCGGGGCGGTGGTGCTGTCGCTCGGGCTCGGGCTGACGGTGCTGGCGGCGATCGGGCAGATCGACGCGACGCTCAAGGGCGCCATCGCCCGCGACCTGCCCGAGGTGGCGCCCTCCTATTTCGTCGTCGACATCCAGGGGGATCAGCTCGACGGGTTCCGCGCCATGCTGGCGGCGCGACCCTCGGTCAGCCGGGTCGAGACCGCGCCGATGCTGCGGGGCGTCATCACGAAGATAAACGGCCGCCCGGCCGAGGAGGTCGCCGGCCCGCACTGGGTGCTGCGCGGCGACCGGGGCGTGACCTATTCCGCCGCGCCGCCCACCGGGACGGTGGTGACGGCGGGCAAGTGGTGGCCCGAGGATTATTCCGGCCCGCCGCTGGCCAGTTTCGCCGCCGAGGAGGCGGAGGAGATTGGCCTCAGACTGGGCGACCGGCTGACGATCAACGTGCTGGGCCGCGACATCGAGGCGGAGATCGCGAATTTCCGCGAGGTGGATTTCTCGAATGCCGGGCTCGGCTTCGTGCTGTCCCTGGACCCCGGCGCGCTGGCGGGCGCACCGCATACCCATATCGCGACGATCTATGCCGCCCCGGCGGACGAGGCGGCGATCCTGCGCGACCTGGCCGCCGCCTATCCGAACATCACCGCGATCCGGGTGAAGGACGCCATCGAGCGGGTGAGCGAGATCCTCGCCGGGATCGCCGCGGCGATCACCTGGGGCGCGCTGGCGACGCTGGTCACGGGGGTGATCGTGCTCGTCGGCACCGCGGCGGCGGTGGAGCGGGCGCGGACCTACGAGGCGGCGCTTCTGAAGACGCTGGGGGCGGCGCGGGGCACGATCCTGGCGAATTTCGCGCTGCGCTCGGCGCTCCTGGGTGTCGCGGCAGGGGTGGTCGCGCTGGTCGCAGGCTGCGCGGGCGCCTGGGCCATCGCGCGCTTCGTCCTGGAGACCGACTATGTCTTCGCGCCGGGCTCGGCGGCGCTGGTGATCGCGCTCGGGATCGGCGCGACGCTGCTCTCCGGCCTCGCCTTCGCCTGGCGCCCGCTTGCCGCCCGCCCGGCCCGCGTCCTGCGCGCCCGGGAATAGGCATATCGGCCTTGACGCGCCCGCCGCTTGGCTCTACCTAGCCGGTCGCTCGTGGCGGAGTAGCTCAGTTGGTTAGAGCAGCGGAATCATAATCCGCGTGTCGGGGGTTCAAGTCCCTCCTCCGCTACCAATCTCTCGGAACGTCGACGCAGTCCGTTGCCGCCGCAGGCCGAAACCACCGCGCCGCCTACGCCAGTCCTCCCAGAAATTGCGAGATCGCCCGGTTCACCTCGTCGGGGGCCTCCCAATGCGGCGTGTGCCCGCAGGGATCGAGGATCAGGAGTTCGGCATGCGGGATCAGCGCCTGGACGGGCTCGGCCTGGGCCACCGGCAGAACCTTGTCCTGGCGGCCGTGGATATGCAGCACCGGGCACCGCAGATCCGCCAGCATCGCCTGCAAGGGTTTCCAGATGGCGGGTTTGATACCGCGCATCGACAGCGTTTCGCACAGCGTGGCGCGGAAGGCCTGCGCCCCGCCTCCTTGAACTGGTTGCGCCGCATCACCGCACGGATGTCGTCGGTGACCGTCTCGGTGTTGTGGAACATCGACGCGAGCGCCAGGGCGACGCCCTTCTCGCTCGGTTTCGTCATGAGCGGACCGAGAAGCGGCAGGGTCATCAGGCGAAACGGCAGGAAGATCTCGGGCACGACCATGGCCGGCGCGGCCAGCACGAGCCCCGCGACCCTGGCGGGGGCCGCGGCGGCCACTCGGATAGCGATCGCTCCGCCCAGCGAGTTGCCGGCCAGCACCGCCCGCCCGACCCCGAGCGCATCGAGAAGCTTCAGCGTGAACGCGGCCAGACCGCCCGGCTCGAACGTCTGCCGCCAGGGGTCAGACAGCCCGTGGCCGGGATAGTCCCAGGCGATCAGCCGGTGCTGCCCGCCCAGGGCGTCGAGCTGCTTCTGCCAAAGCTCCAGTGACCCGCCGATCCCCGATGAAAGCAGCACCGGCACCCCGTCGCCGCCGGTGTCGCGGTAGCGGATGGTCAGGCCATCCACCTGTATCGTCCTGTCCATGGTCATGCTCGTTCTTCCAATTC
>JBNKWI010000012.1:0-58530 GCA_050299695.1 Paracoccaceae bacterium | reverse complement strand
GCCTGCCCGTTCCGGCGGGCTGGCGCTTTGGTGCCGTTCCGCGCCGAACGATGGTACGGCGGATTTGGTGAGATAAAGCGCTTCGCTCAACCGTTGCTGTGCCAGCCCACGGGCAGGCGCTCGCCCGGCTCGTGCTTCAGGGCATCGGACGGTGGTTTCGGCGGAGAGCGAGTGTTGCCACACGGGGCGCTCAAATCGGACAAAGACCGCACTCTGGCATTGGTGATGAAAATACTGCCCGCAAGGTTTTTCCGCGGTAGCTCTGCGGCGAACCGGGGCGCCTCACCCCCGGTCCGCCGCCCTGCCCGGGTCAGCCGATCAAGGGCGACCAGTGTTCGGAGTTCTCGTCGTAATGCGCCCGGAGCCGCTGCAGCGCGATGCGGAGCACGATCTTGCCCGAGCGCGCCGACCAGCCCATGCGGCGCTCGGCCGTCTCGAGCCCTTCGAGGAAGCAGCAGCAGCGCACCGTCACGTCGCCGAGCCCGGGCCCCAGCGCCGCCAGCGCCGCGGCCAGACGGTCCCGCGCTGCCGAGGCGCCGCCGCCGTCGCCGCTGCCGTAGCGGCTGGAGCTGGTGCCGGCGGTGAGGAATTTCTGCCAGTCCTGCCCGACCCTGGTGCCCAGCTGCGCCAGCTCGAAATCCTCGCGCAGCCGCTCGCCAGCGGCGACGAGTTCTTCCTCGAGGAACGGCTTGCCGCCCTTGTCGCGGCGCCGCGCCAGCGCCACCAGCGGGCTTTCGGCCAGCGTGTAGCGCGCCTTTCGTGCCGCGGCGGCCGAGAAATCGGCGTCATCCTCCTCCTCGAGATCGGCCGCGGCGGTACCGGTCTTCAGTGCGCGCGCGCTCTCGTCGCGGGCCACCATCGCTCGCAATGCGGCACGGCCGGCCGAGGTGATGCGGTACCGCATGATCCGGCCGGAACCCGACGATTCGATCCATTCCCTGATCGCCATCGCCTCGGCGATCATCCGTTCGACCACGGCGGTCCGCACCGCGGGCCCGTCGCCGGTGTCCCGCACCACGACGGCCGTTTCCATCGCCGGGGCCAGCGCCAGGCAGGCGCCCGGCTCGTTCAGTCGGCGCAAGACCCGCATCGACTCGCGCTGCATCTTGGCTTCGTCAATGGTGGGAAGTTCGCTGTGCTTGCTCATGCTCTCGGGGTCCTCAAAACCGTTTCTCGCCCCGCGGGACGCGACGTTCCGGTGAACGAGACGGTTCAGGGCAATGTCGACAAGCACATCGTCGCGCCGGTTCTCGATCCGGCGGATACGGCGGGAAATCGTCGACGGTTCGCATCCGAAAGCCTTCGCCAGGCTCCGGATCGACGCACCTTCATGGGTGTGGATGAGATAGGCGCGTACCGGCTCCGGTACCCACTCCGGCCACTCCCCCATGGTCGAGATTTTCTCCTGGCTTGACACCCTGCTCCTTCCGCGTCGCGTTACACTCGACGTCGCGCCCGGTACAACTTTTGGTTGCAATGCTTACTGCCAAGTTAACATCGGGCCGCAGGAGAAACATTTGTATTAAATTGATAACTTCTCGGAGACGGTCAGAACGGACTCGACCGCTTTCCGCAACACCACCCTGGATTGTGCGATCAGGGCTCCAGGCAAGAAACGGAGTCCAGCATGTTCGATGTCGTCAACCACCTGGCCGCGCTGCGCCGTCCCCGTCTCCTCATCCGCGCTGCGCGGATGGGCGTGGCGGAGTACAAGCGCGAGCGCGACCTCTGCCGGCTGATGAAGATCGCCGCCCTGCCGAGCCCGCGTCACGCGGTGTCGACGCTGATCGAGGAGGAAGGCCAGCTCGAGGAAGTCCGCAAGAGCGGCAACGCGAACTACTCGCCGATGCGCCATGTCGAGGTGCTGATCGCCTTGATGGCCGAGGCCCGCAGCCTGTACCGCGCGGGCCCCGAGCTCATGTGAAGCTGTCGGGCATCGAGGCTTTCTTGCGCGCGACATATTCGGTCAGCGCCGCCTCGATGCCCGGGTCGATCGCCGGCGCCTGGTAGTCGTTCAGGAGCCGTGCGACACGGGCCGTGGCCAGCGACTGGGTGTCCCGCGCGCCCTCTTCGTCCCAGGTCTCGAACGGCTTGTAATCGAACAGATTCGTCCGCCAGAACGCGGTCTGGAAATTGGCCTGGGTATGGGCGCAGCCGAGATAGTGGCCGCCCGGTCCGACCTCGCGGATCGCGTCCATCGCCTGGCCGTTCTCGCTCATGTCGACGCCCTTCGCGAGATGGTGCAGCACGCCGAGCTGGTCGGCATCCATCACGAATTTCTCGTAGGACGCCACCAACCCGCCTTCCAGCCAGCCGCAGGAATGCAGCATGAAGTTGACGCCCGCGAGAAGCCCCATGTTGAGCGAGTTCGCGGTCTCGTAGGCGGCCTGGGCATCGGGCAGTTTCGAGCCGCAGAACGACCCCGCCGAGCGGTACGGAAGGCCCAGCCTCCGGGCGAGCTGACCGGTCCCGTAGGTGATCTGCGCGGCCTCGGGCGTGCCGAAGGTCGGCGCGCCGGAGTTCATGTCGATCGAGGTCACGAAAGCGCCCATGATCACCGGCGCGCCCTTCCGGATCAGCTGGGAATAGGCGACGCCCGCCAGCACCTCGGCGAGCACCTGGGTCAGCGTTCCCGCCACCGTCGTCGGCGCCATCGCGCCGCCCACGATGAAGGGCGAAATGATAGATGCCTGGTTCGCGGCGGCATAGACCTCGAGCGCCCCCATCATCACCGAATCGAAGGTCAGCGGCGAGTTGATGTTGATGAGCGAGGTCATCACCGTGTTCTGGTCGACGAAGTCCTCGCCGAACAGGATCTTCGACATCTCCACGCTGTCGGCCGCCCGCGACGGTTCGGTGACCGAGCCCATGTAGGGCTTGTCCGAGAGCGTCATGTGGGCGAGCAGCATGTCGAGATGGCGCTTGTTTACCGCGATGTCGGTGGGCTCGCAGACGGTGCCGCCGGAATGGTGCACCCATTTCGACATGTAGGCGAGCTTCACGAAGTTCCGGAAATCCTCCATCGTCGCATAGCGCCGGCCGCCGGCGGCGTCGCGCACGAAGGGCGGGCCGTAGACCGGGGCGAGAATCAGGTTCCGGCCGCCGATCTCGACGTTCCGTTCCGGGTTCCGCGCGTGCTGGGTGAAGGACGAGGGCGCGGTCTTGCACAATTCGCGGGCGAGGCCCTTCGGCAGCCGCACCCGCTCGCCGTCGACATCGGCGCCCGCCTCTTTCCAGCGCTCCAGCGCGGCCGGGTTCTCGACGAAGTTGACGCCGATCTCCTCGAGAACGGTCTCGGCATTGGCCTCGATGATCGCCAGCGCCTCCTCGTTCAGGATGTCGAGATTGGGGATGTTGCGTTCGATGAAGCGCGCCGCCTCGATTCGCACCGCCGTCCGTTCGGCGCGCCGCGCTGCACCGCCACCGCCTCTGCGACGTGTTCCCGCTTCACTCATGTCTCGCACCTCCGCGCCTTGGTCCCCCGGGGGATTACACGATCGGCCGCCCGCCCTAGGGCGAATTGCGCCCTTTCCGACGCGAAAGCGACATGCGGGCGATTGCGTTCCGCCCCTGCCCGGCCGAAAACCCCCGAATGGACGAACTGACCACCACCTGGCGCCCGGTGCAGCGCCTGCGCGCCACCGCGATCGGCATCGTCCGGCGGGGCGACCGGATCCTTGTGACCGCGGTCACCGAAGACGGCGGCCGGATCACCGGCTGGCGACCGCCCGGCGGCGGCATCGAGTTCGGCGAAGCCGCGGAACAGGCGCTCATTCGCGAGCTACGCGAGGAGCTTGCCGCAGAGACGCGCGTCCAGCGCCGGTTGGGCGTGATCGAGAACCTCTTCACCCACCACGGCGCGCAGGGGCACGAGATCGTCTTCGCCTTGGAGGCCGAGCTGACATCGCCCGGGATCACCGTCCCGGAGCGCTTCGTCGTCGAGGATGGCGGCTATCGCGACCAGGCCGCCTGGATCCCGCTTGCCGATTTCCGGACCGGCCGCGAACGGCTCTGGCCGGAGGGGCTCCTCGCGCTGCTCTGACCCGGGCGTGCCTCAGGCCTCTGCACCCTCCGCGAGAAACGCCTCGGCCGCCGCCATCATCTGGCTCCAGGCCGGCGTTTGCGGCAGCGGGATGTGGTTGCGCCCGGGAAGCAGGACGAGCCGCGCATCAGGCAGGCCGCTCGCCAGAAGCTGCGCCTGCGCGGCGGGCTGCACCACGTCGCCCTCGGCATGGAGCACGAGCGACGGCGCGCGCACCGCGCCGAGAAGGTCGCGCACGTCGTAGCGGTCGACGGTCCGCCGGATCGCCGCCGCGGTCTCGGCATCTGCGGCGGCGGTCTGCATCTCGATCATGTCGGCGATCTGCGCCTCGGTCGCGTCGGGAACGAAGATCCGCGAAAAGGCCTCGAGGAACACGCTACCCTCCCGCCCCCAGCCGGTCCGGATCATCGAGAGCGCCGTCGGCTCGTCGAGCTCGCCCGGCACCGGCTCCCGCAGCGCCCGCCCGAGGGCGTAGCCGGAATAGAGCACGAGCCGGTCCACGCGGTCGGGGTAACGCGCCGCGAAGGCCACCGCCACCGGCACCGCCTGCGACGGCGCGACGATGGAGAACCGCCCTGCCCCGGCGGCATCGGCGACCGCCGCCAGATCCGCGACGGCGGTGTCGAGTTCGGCCGGCGCCACCCCCCGTTGGGATTTCCCCATGGCGCGGAAATCGAAACGGATCAGCCGATGCGCCGCCGCGAGGCGGTCGATGAGCGGCCCCCAGATCACGCTCCTGAGGTCGAGGTCGAGATCGGACAGCCAGTGGCCCGCGCGGATCAGTGGCGGCCCCGCCCCGCTTTCGGACCAGGCGATGGCCACGCCGTCCGCCGAGCGCGCGTAGCGGATGCTGGCGGAGGGCAAGGCCGCGGGCACAGCCGAGGCCGCACCGTTGGCCTCGACGGTCACCGGCACGGCGAGAACGAACCCCTTCCGCTGAACCGTCCGGATCACCGCCTGCCGGCTGCCGTCGTCGCCCACGGCCTTCCGCGCCGCGCTGATGCGCGCGTTGATCGTGGCGTCCGACACCGCGAGCCCGTTCCAGACCGCGGCCACCAGCGCCTCCTTTTCGACGAGCGCGCCCGCCTGCCCGGCAAGACAGTGGATCAGGTCGAAGACCTGCGGCTCGACATGCACCTCCGCGCCGGCCCGCCGGAGGGCGTGGCGCCTTGTGTCGAGTTCGCAATCGGCAAATCGGTAGAGCATGGCGCATAGGGGCGCGGAAGAGGGTTCGCCTGCAAGTCGAAAGCGGAAGACAAGCGAAACACAAGCGCGTCTCAAGCAGGTCTTCAAGCGGCGCTGGCGGACATCGCGTTTGCTGGGTGCGACCGACGCAAGGAGACCCGCCATGCCCGACACTATCCGCTGCCGCCCGGACGGTTCGATCGACACCGCCCACTACATGGCGCTCGGCCGAAGATGCCGGAGCATGACCGCCCGCGACCTGGTCCGTGCTCTCTTCGGCACGCCGAACTCACTCCGATCCTGGCCGGCCCGGCCGGACGGCAGGAGGCCCCGCGCTCCGAAAACGGGCAACCCGTTCTCCGGTCCGCGGGGCCAAGCCGGCGCCGGGGGGCCTTGCAAGGCTGGCGGCTTGGCTCTAGTGCCGGAGCCATGAGCACCTCCGACCACGACCGCCTCCTGATCATAGATTTCGGCTCCCAGGTGACGCAGCTCATCGCGCGGCGCCTGCGCGAGCTCAGCGTCTATTGCGAGATCCATCCCTACCAGAACGTCACCGACGAATTCCTCGCGGCCTTCGCGCCCAGGGCGGTGATCTTCTCGGGCGGACCCGATAGCGTGACGCGCGAGGGCTCGCCGCGACCGCCCCGCTCGGTCTACGGGCTGGGCGTGCCGATCCTCGGGATCTGTTACGGCCAGCAGGTGATGATGCAGGATCTCGGCGGCCGGGTCGAAGGCGGCAAGATCTCGGGCGGCGGCGGCACCGCGGAATTCGGCCGCGCCTTCGTCCGGCCCGAGGGCAAGCTCGACCTCCTGAAGGGCTGGTTCGAGAGCGAGCGCGAGCAGGTCTGGATGAGCCATGGCGACCATGTCGCCGCGCTGGCGCCGGGATTCGAGGTGTTCGGCACCTCGCCGCACGCGCCCTTCGCCATCACCGCCGACCCGGCGCGCAATTTCTACGCCGTCCAGTTCCACCCCGAGGTGCACCACACGCCGAACGGCCCGAAGCTCTACGAGAACTTCGTGACGCTGGCGGGGTTCAGGGGCGACTGGACCATGGGCGCCTATCGCGAGGAGGCCATCGCGAAGATCCGCGATCAGGTGGGGAGCGCGAAGGTGATCTGCGCGCTCTCGGGCGGGGTCGACAGCTCCGTCGCCGCAGCGCTGATCCACGAGGCGGTGGGCGACCAGCTCACCTGCGTCTTCGTCGACCACGGGCTCCTCCGGCTCGACGAGGCCGAAGAGGTCGTGGGCATGTTCCGCGACCACATGAACCTCTCCGTGATCCACGCCCAGGAGCAGGAGCTGTTCCTCGGCGCGCTCGAGGGCGTCTCGGACCCGGAGACCAAGCGCAAGATTATCGGCAAGCTCTTCATCGACGTGTTCCAGAAATACGCCGACCGGATCGACGGGGCGCAGTTCCTGGCCCAGGGCACGCTCTATCCGGATGTCATTGAATCGGTGAGCTTTTCCGGCGGCCCCTCGGTGACCATCAAGTCGCACCATAATGTGGGCGGCCTCCCCGAGAAGATGGGGCTGAAGCTCGTCGAACCGCTCCGAGAACTCTTCAAGGACGAGGTCCGCGCGCTCGGCCGCGAACTCGGCCTGCCCGCGCATTTCATCGGCCGCCACCCCTTCCCCGGCCCCGGCCTCGCGATCCGCTGCCCGGGCGAGATCACCCGCGCCAAGCTGGAGATCCTCCGCAAGGCCGACGCGGTCTATATCGACCAGATCCGCAGGCACGGGCTCTATGACGAGATCTGGCAGGCCTTCTGCGCGATCCTCCCCGTCCGCACCGTGGGCGTGATGGGCGACGGCCGCACCTACGATTACGCCTGCGCGCTGCGCGCCGTCACCTCGGTCGACGGCATGACCGCCGACTACTACCCGTTCAGCCACGATTTCCTCGGCGAGACGGCGACCCGGATCATCAACGAGGTCGAGGGCATCAACCGGGTGACCTACGACATCACCTCGAAACCCCCTGGGACGATCGAGTGGGAATAGTGCCCATCCGGAAACGATCCGGAACGCGGTTCCGGGAGCCTCTGGTCTTTTCTGCCTTGCGACGCTAGCCGCCCCGGATCGAGGGGATGTACGAGGCGGGGCAGTTGAAATACCGATCCGAGATTGACGGGCTGCGGGCGGTCGCAGTCCTGCCAGTGATCCTTTTCCATGCAGGCTTCGAGACATTTCGCGGCGGTTTCGTCGGCGTCGACATCTTCTTCGTGATCAGCGGCTTCCTGATTACCGCGATCCTCGTCGAGGAGCTGGCCGACGACCGGTTCAGCCTGACCGGTTTCTACGAAAGGCGCGCCCGGCGCATTCTCCCGGCCCTGTTTGTCGTGATGCTCGTCTGCATCCCGCTGGCCTGGATGTGGATGCTGCCACGGCAGATCGAGGAGTTCTCCAACAGCCTCCTCGCCACGGCGCTCTTCGCCTCGAACATCCTTTTCTGGCGCGAAAGCGGCTATTTCGCCGGCGTCTCGGACGAAAAGCCGATGCTCCACACCTGGAGCCTGGCCGTCGAGGAGCAATACTATCTCCTGTTCCCGATCTTCCTGTTCCTCGCCTGGCGGTTCCGCCGCAATCACGTCTTCTGGCTCGTCCTGGCCTGCGCGCTCCTGAGCCTCGCGATCGGCGAATGGGGCTGGCGCCACAAACCGACGGCGAATTTCTACCTCCTGCCCGGCCGCGCGTGGGAGCTGCTCGCCGGCTCTCTGGCCGCGCTCGCCGCACACAGGCGTCCGGTCGCGGGGAACGACGGCCTCGCCCTGGCCGGGCTCGCGCTGATCCTCTTCGCGATCTTCGTCTTCGACGAGTCGGTGCCGTTTCCGAGCCTCTACGCGCTCGTTCCAGTCCTCGGCGCCGTGCTCATCCTGCTCTTCGCGAGAAACGGAACGCTTGCCGCGCGGCTGCTCTCGAACCCGCTCTTCGTCGGCGTGGGCCTCGTCAGCTACAGCGCCTATCTCTGGCATCAGCCGCTCCTGGCCTTCGCCCGGATCTACACTTTCGGGCAGTTCGACGAGGGCGTCCGGGCTCTCACGCTCGCCGCGACGGCGGGGCTGGCCTGGCTCAGCTGGCGATTTGTCGAGACGCCGTTCCGGAACCGTAGCCATTTCTCCCGCCGCTTCGTGTTCGCGTCCTCCGCCGCCGGGCTCCTCGCCTTCGGGCTGGTCGGCATCTCGGGCAATCTCGCCAGCGACCGGGTACTCGCGCGCTCCGGCGACGGCGCGGAGCTGATCGCGCAGGGGCTCGACGACTGGGCGCATCCCGGGGATCTCCGGGCGACGAAGTTCCCCGATCTCTACGTCACCGATCCCGACCGGCCCATCGACATCCTGTTCTTCGGCGATTCCCACAGCGCGCAATACGCGCCGCTCGGCGGGATCCTGGCCAAGACCCGTGGCGTGAATGTCGGATACCTGACAGGCAACAACTGCGCGCCGATCCCGGATCTCGACGAGGCGTCGCACCCCTGGTGCAGGGGCAGATTCGACCGCCTGCAGACGGTGATCGACGAGAACCCCGGGCTTTCGAAGGTCGTGATAGGCGCCTGCTTCAACTGCTATTTCATCGCGCAGTCGTTCCCGGGCTACAATTTCAAGCAGTTCCGCTTCTTCTACATGGACGGCGACAGGCCGCTCTATTTCCGCGAGAGTCAGGGGCAGGACGAGGCGCTCGAGGCGTTCTACGGCTTCGTCCAGCGGCTCGCCGAGACGGTCGACGTCACGGTGATCCTCGACAATCCGCTCTCCGACAGTTTCGACCCCGAGGTTATGCTGATGCGCGGGTTCCGGGGCGACGTCCCGCAATTCCGCCGGAAGTTCCGCAACTTCACGCGTGCGTCGTTCGACATCCCCGAAAGGCAGGCCGCTCTGGGCGCCCGGATCCGGGCGCGGCTGGAAGCTCTGAACTGTACGTCGATCCTGGCGGCGCGCGATCTGGTCTGCCCCGACGGCCATTGTTCCGGACGGGATCCCGAGGGGCGCCCGATCTACCGGGATTCCAACCACATGCGTCCGTTCTATGTCGTGGAGACCTTCGCGAAACCCGTCGAGGAGCTGCTGTTCCCCTAGCCGGTCCCAGGCACCGGCCGGGGGCCCGTCCGGCCCAGCTTTGGCCTTGCAACCGGGCGCCCGGTGGAGGATGTCTCGACGCGACGTCCCCGAACGGCAGGGGCGCGGCGACAGGGGGAAGCTGCCCGTCCCGACGGACGGCACACCGGAACGCGCGTGAAGTATCTTTTCAAGCTCCTCCTGCTCGGCATCACCCTCATGGCCGCCGCCGTGATCGGCACGCTGGTCTACATGCACCTCTATAGCGACCCCGACCCGATCCCCGGCGCCGCCGCCATCGTGGTGCTGTCGGGCCCCGGCGCCATCGAGCCCTTCCCGGTCGACGAGACCCGCGCCCGGGTGGACCGGGGCGTGGCGCTCTGGAAGGCGGGGCGCGCGCCCCTTCTCGTCATGTCCGGCGCCGGCGCCACCAAGGCGGAGACCGGGTTGCCCGACAGCCACGGCATGAAGGCCTACGCACTTGGCCTCGGCGTCCCGGAAGACGCGATCCTCGAGGAGGACCGCTCCTATTCCACGCTCCAGAACGCCTGGTTCACCGCCGCGCTCGACCGGATCGACCCGGCGGAAAAGGTGATCGTCGTCACCCACCGCTACCACCTGCCCCGCGCCTGGGCGAGCTTCCGCTGGGCGGGGTTCACCGACATCGCCCTCGTCGCCGCCGATACCGGCCCGATCCGGATTGACCGGCTGCTCTTCCTCGAAGGCGTGAAATGGCCCGCGAACCTCCTCCGCGCGGCCCTGTTCCGGGCCGCCCTGGCGCTCGGAGCGGACGAGGACCGGGCGCTCGGATGGCTCGAATGACCGACGTACCCGCCCGCCCGCTCACCGCCGCGCTCTGGATGGCCGGCGCCATCACCTCCTTCTCGGCGATGGCGCTGGCGGGTCGGGCGGTGGCGGTCGAGCTCGATACGTTCGAGACGATGATGTACCGCTCCTTCACCGGCATCGTCCTCGTGCTTCTCGGCGCGCGCCTCCTCGGCCGGACGGGCGAGATCAACACCGAGCGCCTGCCGGTCCACGCGCTCAGGAACCTTGCACATTTCACCGGCCAGAACCTCTGGTTCTACGCGGTCACGGTGATCCCCTTCGCGCAGCTCTTCGCGATCGAGTTCACCTCGCCGCTCTGGGTCGCGCTGGTGGCGCCGCTGCTCCTCGGCGAGCGGCTGACCGCGGTCCGGATCGGCACGCTGCTTCTGGGGTTCGTCGGCATCCTGATCGTCGTCCGCCCGGGCACCGCGCCGATCGACGCGGGGCTCCTCGCCGCCGCGGCCTCCTCGCTCTGTTTCGCCGCGACCACGATCCTGACCAAGCTCCTGACACGGACCGCCTCGGTCACCTGCATCCTCTTCTGGCTGACGCTGATGCAGGCGGTCTTCGGCACGGTCTGCGCGGGCCATGACGGCGACGTCGCGCTCCCCTCGGCGGCCACCCTGCCCTTCGTCCTCCTGATCGGCTGCGCCGGGCTCATCGCGCATCTCTGTATCACCAATGCGCTCAGGGTCGCGCCGGCGACCGTGGTCGTGCCGCTCGACTTCCTCCGCCTGCCCCTGATCGCGCTGGTCGGCATGGCGTTTTACGACGAGCCGCTCGACCTCTACGTGATCCTCGGCGCCGCGCTGATCTTCGGGGCGAACTACTTGAATATCTGGGTGGAAACCCGCCGCCCCCGCGCCGCCGTGACGTAACGACAAAAGCCCCGCTTTACGTTATGTAAACAATTGACGACGCTCGCGCCGTTTGCCTTCATCCGTTTCAAGCTCACGCATTAGTGACCGAGATTTTGGGAGGATCCATGTCACGCCACCTCATTCTGGCCGGCACCGCGCTCGCGGTGCTGCCCTCCGCCCTGTTCGCCGCCGGTATCGAGCGCAACGCGCCCTCGTCGCGCATCCTCTTCGAGGACGGCCGCTACATGGAGTTCTCGTTCAGCGCGGTAAACCCCGATCTGAGCGGCTCCGGCGCGGCGGTCGCGACGACGACCGACGACCTCTTCAACGGCTACGGAACGGTCGGCTTCGGCTACAAGGCCGACCTCAACGAGAAGCTCTCCTACGCCTTCATCCTCGACGAGCCGGTCGGCGTCGACACGACCTACCCCGTTGTCGCGGGCAGCACCTACAGCGGCACCACCGCCAAGCTCGACGGGATCCAGCTCAGCGGCATCCTGGCCTATGACGTGCAGCCCGACGTCAAGGTCTATGGCGGCCTCCGCGCCCAGCAGATCTCGGCCTCGGCCTCGATCCCCTTCGTCGGCTCCTACACGGTCGACGCCGAGGCCGACTGGGGCTTCGGCTATCTGGCCGGCGTCGCCTGGGAAAAACCCGAGATCGCCGCCCGCGTGGCGCTCACCTACTATTCCGAGATCCAGCACACTCTCGACACCGTGGAATTCGGGGCGATTCCGGGCGATGTGGACATCGCCACGCCGCAATCGCTGAATCTCGAATTCCAGACCGGCGTCGCGCCCGACACCCTGCTCTTCGGCTCGGTGCGCTGGGTAGACTGGTCGGAGTTCGAGATCACCCCGGACAACTATCCGCCCGGGGTCCTGGTCGATTACGAGAAGGACTGGACCACCTACACGCTCGGCCTCGGCCGGCGCTTCACCGACAGCTGGTCGGGCTCGGTCCAGGTCAGCTACGAACCGCCCACCGACACCGTCCTCACCACGCTCGGCCCGGTCGACGGGCGGACCTCCATCGGGGTCGCGGCG
The DNA here is from genome assembly GCA_050299695.1 of Paracoccaceae bacterium. Lineage (GTDB taxonomy): Bacteria > Pseudomonadota > Alphaproteobacteria > Rhodobacterales > Rhodobacteraceae > Ovoidimarina. Next base: position 46,514 of record JBNKWI010000012.1, on the reverse strand, counting down.
ATCTACACCAAGGACCACATGAAGGTGACGACCGGCATCACCTATGTCGATCTCGGCGACACCACCAACGTGCTCGGCACGGATTTCTCCGGCGGCGACGCCATCGGCGTCGGTGTCCGGGTCGGCTACACGTTCTGACCCGACGTACTTCGGGACTGCCTGGCCCTCCTTCGGGAGGGCCTTTTCTTTGTGCAATCGCCCGGCCCGCGCGCCCGGATGCAGATCACGTCTGCGTTACCTGGCGTGTATTCTGCGGTGCATCCACCTCTCCTGATTGAATTTCCCCCCCATTGGCTCCAGATCCCGAGGGAATTGAAACCGGCAGACAGGACGTTCCCGCGCCATGGTTTCGAAAGTCACGGTCGATCAGGTATTCAGACATGCTCAGGCCCTCGCCCGGCGCGGCAACCGGCGCGAGGCGGTGCGGCTCCTGCGCCAGATCGTCGACGGCCATCCCGGCACAAGCGAGGCCGGGCGCGCGCAGGCCGCCCTGGAGGCGCTCGGGCCTTCCGACCCCGCCGAAACGGTGCGGATGCTCTATTCGAGCGGCAAGTTCGGCTCGGTGATCGACACGGTCGCGGGCCTGCCGGCGGGGCAGCGGCGCAACGCGACGGTGCAGATCCTGCTCGGCGGGGCCGAGCTGGCGATGAACCGACCGGACAGGGCCGAGGCCGCGTTCCGGCACGCCGTCGAGGCGGCGCCCGACCGTCCGGCGGCGCATCACAATCTCGGTCTCGCGCTCCGCGCCCAGGGCAAGCGCGCCGACGCCCGGGCCGCATTCGAACGCGCGCTCGCGCTCCGGCCCGGCTATGGCGATGCGCAGAACGGTCTCGCCCTCCTCCTTCAGGATGAAGGCGACGCGGCCGGCGCCACCGAGGCCTTCGCCGCCGCCGCCGCTCTGAAGCCCGGCGATCCGGAGATCTGGACCAATCTCGGCAACATGCATCAGGCGCAGGGCCGGTTCGTGGATGCGCAGGCGGCCTATCTCCGCGCGCTCGCCATCGCGCCAGGCCATGCGAACGCGCTCTACAATTACGGCCTCGCGCTCAAATCCGCCGGGCGGCTCGCCGAGGCGGTGGACCAGTACCGTGCCGCAATCCGGGCCCGTCCCGATTTCGCCATGGCGCACAACAATCTCGGCAACACGCTCCACGCGCTCGGGCAACTTCCCGAGGCCGAGGCCGCGCTCCGACGTGCGGCCGCTCTGGCGCCCGGGAATGCCGAGATCCAGAGCAATCTCGGGTACCTGCTCCAGTCCATGGGGCGTTTCGACGCCGCGAGCCACGCCTTCGCCGCTGCCGTTCGCGCCGATCCGGACCAGGCCGCGCCCGAGGCCGCGCGGTTCTTCCTGCGGGCGCAGATGGGCGACTGGGCGGCCCATGCGGAGTTCCCCGAAAGGGCGCCGGCGCTCGGCCTCGCCGGCCGCGCCGTGGCGCCCTTCGACCTCCTCGCCTTCGAGGACGACCCCGAACGCCAGATGAGCCGCGCGATCCGCTATTCGGAGGAAAAGTTCGGCACCCCTGCCCCGGCCCGGCACCCGCCCGCCGGCGCCAAGCGCCCGCACCGCCTGAGGATCGGCTATTTCTCCGCCGATTTCCGCGGCCACCCCGTCGCCAGGCTGATCGCCGGCACCTTCGCCGCCCATGACCGCGCGCGCTTCGAGCTCCTGGGCTATTCCTTCGGGCCCAATCCCGACGACCCGTTCCGCCGCGAGCTTGCCGCCCGGTTCGACCGCTTCACCGATATCCGTGCCCTCCCCGATGCCGAAGCCGTAAAACGGATCGCCGGGGACGGACTCGACATCGCCCTCGACCTCACGCTCCACACCCAGCATTCCCGCACCGCGCTCTTCGCCCGCCGGATCGCGCCGGTGCAGATCAACTACCTGGGTTTCCCCGGCACTTCCGGCGCGTCGTTCATGGACTATCTCATCGCCGACGCCCATGTCCTGCCATCGGACGCCCACGCCACCGAAGCGGTGATCCGCCTCCCCCACAGCTACCAGCCCAACGACGACCGCCGCCCGCGCCCGGAGGATACCCACACGCGCGCCGATCACGGGCTCCCCGAGACCGGCCTCGTGCTCGCCTCGTTCAACAGCGCCTACAAGATCACCCCGCGCGAATTCGACATCTGGATGCGCGTGCTCGGCGCCCGGCCCGGTGCGGTGCTCTGGCTTCTGGAATCGACCCATTGGGCCGCGGAGAACCTGCGCCGCGCGGCGGAACGCCATGGCATCGACCCCGCCCGGCTGGTGTTCGCGCCGCGCCTGCCGAACGACGCGCACCTGGCACGCCACCGCCATGCCGACCTGTTCCTCGACACCTTCGCCTACAACGCCCACACCACCGGCAGCGACGCGCTCTGGATGGGGCTTCCCGTCGTCACACTCGCGGGGCGGCAATTCGCGGCGCGGGTCTGCGCGAGCCTCCTCCACGCCGCGGGTCTCCCCGAGCTGATCGCCGAAACCGAGGCGGACTACGAAGCCCTGATCCTCCGCCTCGCCGGCGACCGCGCCGCGCTCGCGGCCCTGCGGTCCCGGCTCGAAGACGCAAGCGCCACCGCGCCCCTCTTCGACACCGCCGGCCACACCCGCGCCCTCGAAGCCGCTTATGACGCGGTCCACGCAAGGTGGCGCGACGGCCGCCCGCCCGCGCCGCTCACGATCTCGCCCGCGCTCGAGGCCGCCTGGACCTAGCCGAACATCACGGCCCCTCTCAGTTGCCCCGCCCGAACAGAGCCGAAGGCGCCGGGCGAGCGCCTGCCCGTGTCACGCCGGAGGCGTGCCTCCGGCACGACCGGGCCGGCGCTTTGGCGAGGTTCCGCGCCGAACGGCTGTACGGCGGGGTTGCACCATAAATCGCGCTGCACAAACGGTGCGGCGCCATCCCACGGGCAGGCGCCCGCCCGGCTTCGCGGTGTTCGGCTCTGGCGGGGGCAAACTCCGCGCTTGTGCAAGATCCGGGTCGCTCCCCGTCCCCGCCCCCGCTAGACCCGGCCCCATGAGCCCGCAGAAATCCCTCACCGCCCGCGCCTGGGCCGAGCTCCTGCTCCTCGCCACGATCTGGGGCGCCTCGTTCCTGTCGATCCGCATCGCGCTCGACGAGGTGCCGGTGGCCTGGACCGTCGCGCACCGGGTCGGCTGGGCGGCGGCGATCCTCTGGACCGTCGCCCTTCTCCGAGGCCTCCCCCTGCCCCGGAGCCCGCGGCTCTGGGGCGCCTGCCTGGTGATGGGGCTTCTGAACAACGTGATCCCGTTCTCGCTCATGGCCTGGGGCCAGCTCCATATCGAGACCGGGCTCACCTCGATCCTGAACGCCGCCACCGCCATCTTCGGCGTGATCGTCGCCACCATCGCCTTCGCCGACGAGCGCCTGACCGCCCGTCGCGCGCTCGGGGTGGGCCTCGGCTTCGCCGGCGTCGCGACCGCCATCGGACCCGACGCGCTGGCCGAATTCGACCTCCGCTCGCTGGGCCAACTCGCCGTGCTCGGGGGCGCCTTCTCCTATGCCTGCGCAGGCGCCTGGGCGCGGCGCACGCTCGCGGGCCTCCCGCCCGTCACCGCCGCCGCCGGGATGCTCACCGGCTCGGCGCTGGTCACGATCCCCGCCGCCTGGGCGCTCGACGGTCCGCCGGATCTGACGCTCGCCCCGCGCACCTGGGCCGCCATCGGCTATTACACCGTCGCCGCCACCGCTTTCGCCTATCTCCTCTACTACCGCGTCCTCGCCATGGCCGGTGCGGGCAATCTCCTCCTCTGCACGCTCCTGATCCCACCCATCGCGATCCTCCTCGGCGCGCTGGTCCTCGGCGAGGCGCTGCCGCCCCGCGCCTTCGCCGGCTTCGCGCTCCTCGCGCTCGGCCTCCTCACAATCGACGGCCGTCTCCTCCGCCGCCGCGCCCAGCCCGCCTGACGCGAAGCCGCTGGACCCGGCCGCGCCCGGAGGCTAGCAGGGAAGCGAGGCAAGGGACGGCGCGCGGCATGATCTACCCCACGGCACAGGACTGGCTGGAGGCCCCGGCGAAGCGCATCGCGCTCTTCGGCATGTCGGGGCTCGGCAAGACCCATCTGTCGAACATGCTCCGCGCCAGGGGCGGCTGGTTCCACTACTCGGTCGACTACCGGATCGGCACGCGTTACATGGGCGAGCATATCGCCGACAGCTTCAAGGCCGCGGCGATGAAGGTGCCCGACCTCGCCGAGCTCCTGCGGTCGGACTCGATCTACATCGCGTCCAACATCACTTTCGACAATCTCGCACCCTTGTCGAAATATCTCGGCAAGCCCGGCGACCCGGCGAAGGGCGGCCTCCCCTTCGAGGAATATCTGCGCCGCCAGGAGCTGCACCGGCAGGCCGAGATCTCGGCGATGCTGGACACGGCGCATTTCATCGACCGGGCGAAACGGCTCTACGATTACGACCATTTCGTCTGCGACACCTCCGGCTCGCTCTGCGAGGTCGTCGACCCCGCCGACCCCGAGGACCCGGTCCTGACCGCGATCTCCGGAACCATGCTCCTGATCTGGATCGAGGGCACCGAGGCGCATACCGAGGCCCTCGTCGAGCGTTTCGACCGCGCACCGAAGCCGATGTACTACCAGCCCGACTTCCTGCAGGCGGCCTGGGCCGAATACACCGAAAACAACGCGCTTGCCGAAGACGCCGTCGACCCCGACGCCTTCGTTCGCTGGACCTATGCCCGCGCCCTCGCCGCCCGCCAGCCGCGCTACCGCGCCATCGCGGACAACTGGGGCGTGACCCTGAAGGCGCAGGACGTGGCCCGGGTCCAGAGCGCCGAGGACCTGACCCGGCTCGTCGCCTCGGCTCTCGGAGCGGGTTGAGCTTCCTCTCAAGCGGAGTTGCGCAAATATCGGCTCCGTCTTGCCCTTGCGCGAACAGCGCCGGAGGCGCCGGGCGAGCGCCTGCCCGTCCCGGCGGGCTGGCGCTTTGGCGAGGTTCCGCGCCGAACATCCGTACAGCGGGCTTGCACGATAAAGTGCGCCGCTCAATCGTCGCAGCGCCACCCCACGGGCAGGCGCTCGCCCGGCTTGCGCTGCGGTGCGTCGGGCGGTGATTTCAGAGGAGAACGGACGTTTCCGCCTGAACGCGTCCTGCTGACCGGCTAGCCCCCGCGCAAGGCGCCGATCAGCCGGGTGATGTTGCCCGTCACCGTGGCGATCTTCTTGAGGAAATCCTCCAGCCGCTGGACCTGACCGGCGAACTCGTTCGCGCGGCGCGCGATGTTCGAGAGCTTGCGCTCCGCCTCGGTCGGATCGAGCTGCGAGCGCTCCCACTCGTCCTTCGCGAAGTCGATCCGGTCGAGCTGTTCGTTCAGCCGGACCCGCGCCAGGTTCCGGCGCGCGCGCTCCTGCCCCGCGGCCGCCGACAGGAGAGGCGCGTTCAGCTGGATGGCGCGCTCGATCTCGGCCTTTGCCGCCGCGAAATCCGTGCGTGCCGACAGTGAAAACGCAGTCATGACCCGTCCTCCTCCAGGATCGAAACGAGGGTCCGCAGCGACTCGAGATAAGCGATCACCTCCTCATCCGTGGGATTGCGGTCGAGCGCCGCCTTGAGGCCCCTGTGGGTGCCGGCGATGGCGAGAACCTTCGGATAGATCGACTTCTCGGCATGTTTCACGAAGGCGTCCTGCCGGGCTTCCAGATCGCCATAGGCCCGGGCCACCGCCGCTGTATTGCCGGCCACGAGCGCTTCCGCGGCGCGCTTGTCGGCTTCGGCGAGGCGCTTTGCAAGGACGTCGTATCCGGGATCGACCCCCGCGCCCTCGAGATGGGCCACCACCTGCGACACCAGGGTCTCCACCAGGGGATCGGCGTCGTTCACCACCTGGCGCATGAGACGCACGCGCCGCTGTTTCACCGCGAAGGAGACCGTCGCGGCGACCTTGGGCTCGATCTTCGCGAGCACGTCGCCGAGACGGGTCGGCCGGCCGCCGTTCAACGCCACCGAGAGGTCGGTGATGCCGCCCCGGGCCTCCGCGAAGGCCGCTTCGAGCGAATTGCCCGACCCCGCCGAGGCCAGCGCGTTCAGGGCGTCGAAATAGCTCGCGACCGCGGTGAGCTTGCGCATCGCCGCATCGGCCTGCCGGATCTCCAGCGGCTGGTGGGCGAGATCCTTGTCGATGAAGCAGCTCTTCGGATCCGCGCCGATCTCTTTCCGGCGCAGCGTGTTGCACCCCTCGCTCGGGATCCAGGTATAGCCCTTCGCCGCCGCCTCGCGCTGACGGGCCGGCTCGAGAGCCTTGATCTTCGGGACCAGTTCCTTGGCGACCTCGCGCTCCGCCGTATCCACCGCGGAGGACGCGAGGCCCAGTTCCCCCGAGAAGTCTTTCGTCGCACAGCCCGCACAGACGATCAAAGGCAGGGCCACCACCACCCCACGCCAGGACATCGGCTCCTCCCCCAAAACGAACCCGATAAAATTCCTCGATGGAGCTTAGCACAGAATTTGCGATTTCCGGTGATTCCTGTGCCGGCTTGGCTCGCGTCTGGACGCGCGGGCGAATACTGCCTATCTCCAAGCCTCCGAAACCACCGAGGCCCCCGATGCCCATCACGCTGCCCGAAAACCTGCCCGCCTTCTCGGTCTTGTCGAACGAGGGCGTCATGGTGATGTCGGACGCCCGCGCGGCGCGGCAGGACATCAGGCCGCTCCGGATCGGGCTCCTCAACCTGATGCCGAAGAAGATCCAGACCGAGAACCAGTTCGCCCGGCTGATCGGTGCGACGCCCCTGCAGATCGACTTCCAGCTGATCCGCATGTCGGAGCACCAGACCAGGAACACCGCCGCCGAGCACATGGCCGAGTTCTACCGGCCGTTCCAGGAAGTGAAGGACGAGCGCTTCGACGGGCTCATCATCACCGGTGCGCCGATCGAGCACCTGCCCTTCGAGGAGGTCACCTACTGGGACGAACTCTGCGAGGTGATGGACTGGACCCAGACCCATGTGCATTCCACCTTCGGCGTCTGCTGGGGCGGGATGGCGATGATCAACCATTTCCACGGCGTCGCGAAGCACATGCTCGACGCCAAGGCCTTCGGCTGCTTCCGGCACCAGAACCTCGCGCCGCAAAGTCCCTATCTGAGGGGGTTTTCCGACGATTGCGTGATCCCCGTGAGCCGCTGGACCGAGATGCGCCAGGCCGAGATCGACGCGGTGCCGGCGCTCATCACGCTCCTCGGCTCCGACGAGGTCGGGCCCTGCCTCGTGCAGGACCCGGACCATCGCGCGCTCTACATCTTCAACCATTTCGAATACGACCGCGACACGCTGAAACAGGAATACGACCGCGATGTCGCCAACGGCACGCCGATCAACGTGCCCCTGAACTACTATCCCGACGACGATCCCGCCCGGGTGCCGCTCAACCGCTGGCGCAGCCACGCGCATCTGCTCTACGGCAACTGGATCAACGAGATCTACCAGACCACCCCCTTCGATCTGGCGGAAATTGGGCGCGGCTAGCCTTCTCTCCCTGGTCCTCGGCACCGCCGGCGCCGGGACCTGGTTCTCGGCCTCCCGCCGGGCGGCCGAGGCCGAGCGCCGCCACCCGCCCGAGGGCGAATTCGTCGAGGTGGGCGGCACCCGCGTCCACGCGGTGATCCAGGGCAAGGGGCCCGACCTGGTGCTGCTCCACGGCGCCTTCGGGTCCTTGCGCGACTTCACCTTCGCGCTCACCGACCGGCTCGCGAAACGCTACCGGGTGATCGCCTTCGACCGGCCCGGGCACGGCTTCACCGACCCGCTCGGCCGCGGATTTTTGCGCACCAGGGACAGCCCCGCCGACCAAGCCGCGCTCCTCGCCGAGGCGGCGCGCAAGCTCGGCGCCCGGCGCCCCGTGGTCGCGGGCCATTCCTACGGTGGTGCCGTCGCGCTCGCCTGGGCGCTCGATCAGGACCCGGCGGCGCTCGTGCTTTTCGCCGGGGTGTCGATGCCCTGGCCCGGGCGGCTCGGGAAGATCTACGAGGTGAGCGGGTCGCAACTCGGCGGCGCGCTCGCCGCGCCGCTGATCAGCGCCTGGACCCCGCACTCGATCCTGCGCGAGGCCTCCGACCGCACCTTCACGCCGCAGGAGGCGCCCGAGGGCTACGGCGCCCATATCGGCCCCTACATGCCGGTCCGGCTCGGCGCGCTCCGCGCAACCACCCGGCAGGTCAAGACGCTCCGGCCGCAGATCGTCGCGATGGAACGCCGCTACGACCGGCTCACCCTGCCCATCGAGCTGATCCACGGCGCCGCCGACGCCACCGTGCCACTCGAGATCCACGCGCTGCCCTTCTCCAAGAAGGTGGCGAGCGCGCGCCTCAGGGTGCTGGACGGCATCGGCCACATGCCGCACCACGCCGACCCCGAAGCCGCCGTCGCTGCCATCGACCGGGCCGCCGCGCGCGCCGGCCTCACCCGCCGATAGTGTTACAATCCGAAACGGTTTGTTCCCTGACATTCGCCAAGAAATGAGGCACCATGTTAACCATGGGGGAATGCGGCCTTTGGAGGGGAATGCCGCGAAATGGTGCCCAATTTGGCAACCGGCAGCCCACAAATGACCACGTCTAAGTGATCCCCTCTGGTTGGGACGGTCTGACGCTCCGATGTCCATGGAACAGATCGTTCAGGTCCCGGGTTCGGTAAGGGACCGGAAAGGAGTAGGTCATGGACAAGGACGAGTACCAGGCGCCGCGGAACCAGAAATCCGACGAGACCGCCGAACAGTCGCAGCGCGTGCCGGAGCCCGAGGCGCCGGAAACTTACAAGTTCGATGACTGGGCGCTGATCTAGCGCCCATTTTCTTTCGGGCCTGTCCGCGGGCCCGTTTCGCAGGACACGGAAACGGTCAACAGATTGTTTTCCCTGCGCATTCCGATCCCCCGGGGTTGCGGCGCCCGCCGGGATCCCGCCTCCGGGGCGCCCGCCTGTAGCGGGCCCGCCCCGCGACCGGTCTCCCGGCCCGCCCGGGGCAGCGAATCCGGTTCCGCTCCGCCTGGCTGCGTCCTAGGATCGCCGGGCCATGACCGAACCCGTATCCTCGATCCGCAATCTCGGCCCCGCCACTGAGGCCGCCTTCGCCCGCGCCGGCATCCGCTCTGCCGAGGAACTGCGCGCGCTCGGCACTGACGCGGCCTATGCGCGGCTCCTCGAATGTGGCACGCGGCCGCATTTCATCGGATATTACGTGATCGAAATGGGGCTGCAGGGGCGCCCGTGGAACGACTGCAAGGGCAAGGAGAAGGCGGAATTGCGGAAGCGCTTCGACGCGATCGTTAACGCCCATCACGATTCCGGCCGCTCCGAACTCGAGCGCATGCTCGACGTGATCGGCGTCCGCGCGCGGGGGAAGTAGTCTAGGTTCCCCTTGCCCGGAATCAAGGCGCGAAGCGTCGCCGGGGCGCGCGCCCCCCGGGCGGGCGCTTTTGCACCCTCATCGCGGAGACCGGACGTTCGGCGGGCTTGCGAGATCAACCGCCCAGACCCAACCATTGGAGCGCCCACCCGCGGTCGGGCGCTGCCCTCCGTCGTCCCCCCTCACACCCCGTAAAGCGCCCCGAACTTCGCCTCGAGATAGGCCAGGAGCGGCCCCGCCCCCGGTTCCCGCCCGCAGGCCCGGGTGATGACCTCGCGCGGCAGGTACAGCCCGCCATGGCGCTGGAGCGCGTCGCGCAGCCAGCCCGTCGCGCCCGCCAGATGCCCCTCGGCGAGCTGCGCGTCGAGATCGGGCAAAGCCGCGCGCAGGGCTTCATGGAGACAGCCCGCGTAGACGTTCCCCAAGGTGTAGGTCGGGAAATAGCCGAACAGCCCCGCCGACCAGTGCACGTCCTGCAACACCCCCTGCGAGGGCCTCTCCACCGGCACCCCGAAATCCCGCGCGAAACGCTCGTTCCAGGCGCCCGGCAGGTCCGCCACCGCCAGATCCCCGGCGATCAGCGCCCGCTCCAGGTCGAAGCGCAGCATGATGTGCAGGTTGTACTGCACCTCGTCCGCCTCGGTCCGGATGAACCCGCGATGCACCCGGTTCGCAGCCCGGTAGAATTCCTGCGCATCGGCGATGCCGAACTCGCCGAACACCGCTTTCATCCGGCTGTAGAGGAACCCCGTGAACGCCTCCGACCGGCCGAGCTGGTTCTCGTAAATCCGGCTCTGGCTCTCATGCACCCCCATCGAGGCGCCGCGCCCGATCGGCGTCAGCAGGTAGTCCGGCTCCACCGCCTGTTCATAGGTCGCGTGGCCGACTTCGTGGATCGTCGAATAGATGCAGTTGAACGGATCGCGGGGATCGGTGCGCGTGGTGATCCGCACGTCGAGGCCCGAGCCGGACGAGAACGGATGCACCGCCTTGTCGATCCTTCCATGGGCGAGATCGTAGCCGAACACCTCGGCAAGCTCGGCCGAAAGCCGGAGCTGCCCCGCCTCGTCGAAGCCGTGGTCGAGCACCGGCACCGAGACGTCCGCCCCGAGGATCCGCTCGCGGAGCGACACCAGCCCCGGCCTGAGCTCGTCGAACAAGGCCGCGATCTCCGCCGCGCTGGTCCCCGGCTCGTAATCCTCGATCAGCGCGTCATAGGCACCGCCGCCCGGCCCCGCCAAGGCCGCCCCCTCCTCGCGCCGGAGCGCCACGATCCGCGCCAGCACCGGTTCGAACGCGGCCCAGTCCTCCTTGGCCCGCGCCTCGGCCCAGACCCCGTGCGCGAGGCTCGTCTCCCGCGCGATCTCGGAAGCGAGCCGCGCCGGCACCTTGGTGTTCCGCGCATAGCTCCGCTGGATCTCGCGCACCTGCGCCGCCGCCACCGGCCCTTCGGGCGCCGCCGCCGCCAGCCAGTCGCCGATCCGGGGATCGGTGCGCCGCGCATGGAGCACCGCCTCGATCGCCGCCATCTCCTCGCCGCGCTGGGGCGCCGCGCCCTTCGGCATCGCCGCCTCCTGGTCCCAGGAAAGCCGCCCGGCGATCTGTCCCAAGGCCTCGGTCTCGCGCTGGAACGCCATCAGCTCGTCGAATGCAGACATGCTTACCCCCGTACCGATTGCGCCAGCGGATAGCCGGCCAGGAAACGTGCCCGGACGATCAGGACCAGAAGCAGGATGGCACCCACCTGGTGGGTGATCGCCACATGGAGCTGAGCGGAAAAGAGCACCGTCATGATCCCCAGCACCACCTGCAGGACCAGCATCGCCATCACCGCGTTGAACGCGAACCGCGTCTTCCTGTTGGGCGACGCCGCCGCGCGGCGCCAAACGACGATCCCGAAGACGAACAGGAGATAGCCCGACATCCGGTGGACGAACTGCACGAGCCCGGCATCCTCGAAGAAATTGCGCCACAGGGGCGTGATCTGGAACGGATCCGGCGGGAAGAACCCGTCGCCCATCAGGGGCCAGGTCGGAAAGGCCCGGCCCGCGTCGATCCCCGCGACCAGCGCGCCGAGCAGGATCTGCAGCCCCGCGAGATGCATCAGCCCCGTGGCCATGGAAAAGAGCTTCGCCTCGCGCCCGCGCCGCGCCTGCAGCAACTCGCCCTCCGACCGGCCGAGCAGCAGCACGAACCAGGCGATCAGCGCGAGGATCGTGAAGGCCAGCCCCAGGTGGATCGCCAGCCGGTAGGAGGCCACGTCGGTCCGCCCCGCCTCGAGCCCCGAGGACACCATCCACCAGCCGATCGCCCCCTGCAGTCCGCCGAGGAGGCCCAGGGTCAGGAGCCGCCCCGTCCAGCCCGTCGGGATCTTTCGCATCGCGAGAAATCCCAGGAGCCCGACCGCCCACACGAGCCCGATCACCCGCCCAAGCTGCCGGTGCCCCCATTCCCACCAGAAGATCGCCTTGAACTCCGACAGGCTCATCCCCTTGTTCTGCAACTGATATTCCGGGCTCGCTTTGTAGGCGTCGAATGCCGTGTTCCAGGCCGCATCGCCCATGGGCGGCAAGGCGCCCGAAACCGGCGCCCATTCGGTGATCGACAGCCCCGAGTCGGTCAGCCGGGTCAGCCCGCCCACCACGATCATCGCTGCGACCAGCGCGAAAAGCAGGCAGAGCCAGAGCCGGATCGGCCCCCGCGCACCCTTGCGCCCGCTGCCGATCATCCCGCCCGTGGGTGCCGCGGCCTTCTCCCCGCCGCCGACCTCTTCGAAAATGCTGCGCTTGCCGCTCATGATCCGTCCCGTTTGCCTGAGCTCGAGCTAGGGCCCCCGCTGCGCTCCTTCCAGCGGACCATCTGCCGCATCGTGCCGTGCAGGATCTGCACATCGGCCCGGGTGAGCGGCATCCGGCTCCAGAGGTTCCTCAGCGTCACCTTCATCCCCGGCGCCTTCTCGGGCGGGAAAAAGAACCCGGCCTCTTCCAGCCGGTCCTCGTAATGCCGCGCCAGATGCTCCACTTCTTCCCCGCTGGCCCATTGCGTCCCGGCCATCTCCATCTCCGCCGGCACGATCTCGGTGGTCGCCCGCCGCCATTCATAGGCGCAGAGGAGCACGCATTGCGCGAGGTTGAGCGAGGGGAACTCCGGGTTCACGGGCACCGTGATCAGCGCATTGGCGCGCGCCACGTCCTCGTTCTCGAGCCCCGCGCGTTCGGGGCCGAACATCACCGCCACCGAAACGCCCTGGCCCGCGAGCTCCGCGGCCTTCGCCATCGCCTCCTCGGGCGAGAAGACCGGCTTGGTCAGGTCCCGGCTCCGCGCCGTGGTGGCGAAGACGAAACCGGTATCGCCGAGCGCGCCCGCGAGCGTCGAATGCAGCCCCGCCCCGTCCAGCACCCGCCCCGCGCCCGAAGCCATCGCCACCGCCTTCGGGTTGGGCCAGCCGTCGCGCGGCGCGACGACGCGCATGCGCGAAAGGCCGAAATTCCACATCGCCCGCGCCGCGGCGCCGATATTCTCGCCCATCTGCGGGCGCACGAGGACGAAGACGGGTTCCGGCATGGGGACTCTTCTGGCGATGCGCGCCGTGTTACAAGGGGCGATGGCAGGGTGCAAGGGAGGCGGCCATGGCCTATGACGAGGGGCTCGCGACACTCCTGCGCGAGGATCTCGCGGCGGAACCGGGGATCACCGAGAAGAAGATGTTCGGCGGGCTATGCTTCCTCAAGGACGGCAACATGGTCGCGGGCGTCCACCGGGGCGGCGCGATGTTCCGGGTGGGCAAGGACGCGGAGGCCGAGGCGATGGCGATCGAGGGCGCCGGGCCGATGACCTTCACCGGCCGCAAGATGGGCGGCATGATCGACGTGGAAGACGATGAGGCCATCGCCGACGACGCCCGCCGCGGCGCCTGGCTTTCCCTCGCGCTAGACTATGCGCGGAGCCTGCCGGCGAAGTGACCCGCCTGCACGGGTCCTGCACGGGATGACCTCATCCCCTGCACGGGAAGCCGCCAGACAGGCGGCGTACCGGACAGGGAGAGACAGATGCCCCTCACGATCCGCGGCCTGCCCCGCCGCCTTGCCGAAGACGCCTGGTGGCTCGACGGGCCCGCCACGCGGCCGGGCCTGATCCAACGGAGCGCCTTCGGCGCACATTCTCTGGCCCTCCGGGACGCCGCAGAGCGGCGCCCTGCGGGCGGTCGGCGCCCGGCCGCAACCGCGCCCTGCTGCTTCTTCTTGCCGAAAGTACTCCGGGGTGAATTGGACGAAGGCCAAGAGGGGCAGCGCCCCCCTTCGCGCCCGGCCGTGGAACGCGGACGGGCGCGGGTCGACGCCGGAGGCGGCGAAACCGGCACCCCGTCCATCGACCCGACCCCTCCCGCATCGCCCCCGATCCGTTCCCGTCTCATCCTCCTCGCGCTCCTCGTCCTCCTCGCCGATCTCCTCTTCTGGCACCATCCCGCCCCCGGCCTCGCCTTCCCTCTCTTCACCTTCGCCGTCTTCGCCGCCGCCACGCTCGATCTCCGCCCGAAACGCCTCCCCGGACCCACCGCCCTCCTCCTCCTCCTCGGCGCGCTCCCTGCGCTCGACCATGCCCAGCCGCTCTCGCTGGCCTTCCTCGCCGCCGCCCTCGCGCTCTCCCTCGCCTGGGCCCGCCACTCCGACAGCACGTTCGCGGAACTCCCCGAAGCCACCCTCGGCCTCGCCGCCCGGCTCCCGGCGCGCTGGACCCTCTGCCTCCGCGCCCCGGCCCGGCACCGCCCCACACGCCCCCTCGCCCGCGACTGGGCGCTGCCCGTCCTCGGCGCAATCACCTTCACCGCGCTCCTCGCCGCCGCGAACCCCGTCCTCGCCGACCTCCTCGCCCCACCTTCCGACCCCGCCGGCCTCGTCCTCCGCGTGCTGTTCTGGGCCGCCATGGCCCTCGGCCTCGCGCCCTTCCTCGACCGCGACCCGCCCGAACCCCTGACGCTACCGCTCCCCGAAGCCCGCCTCCCCGGCCTCAACCCGGGCTCGGTCCGCCGCGCGCTCTGGCTCTTCAACCTGGTGATCGGCGTCCAGACCGGGCTCGACGCCTCGATCCTCCTCGGCGGCGCCGCGCTCCCCGAGGGCATGACCTATGCGAGTTACGCCCATCGCGGCGCCTACCCGCTCCTCGCCACCGCGCTGCTCGCCGGCGGTTTCGCGCTGGCCGCCCGCCCCTTCCTCGAAGCGCAGCCGGGGCTCCGCCCGCTTCTCCTTCTCTGGCTGGCCCAGACCATTGCGCTCTCGGCCGCCGCCTTCCTCCGGCTCGACCTCTACGTGGGCGTCTACGGCCTCACCTGGCTCCGCCTCTACGCGCTGATCTGGATCGCGCTCACCGCCGCCGGCCTCGCGCTGACCCTCTGGCAGGTCGCCCGCGCGAAGCCGAACCGCTGGCTCTTCACCCGCGCCGCCGCGCTCCTCCTCGCCACGTTCTATGCCCTCGGCTTCGTCAACCTCGCGGGTGTCATCGCCGAGCGGAACCTCGCGCTGTCCCGACCGGACTACGCGTATCTCTGCTCCCTCGGTCCCATGGCCAGCGCAGCCGCCGCCCGAGCGGCGGTGGAGGACCCCGAAGCCAAAGGCCGGCTCGCCTTCTGCCTCACCGCCCCGATCCCCACAGATTGGCGCGGCTGGAGCCTCCGCGCCTGGCGCGTCCGCCGCACCCTCGCCGCGCTTCCGCCCGTCGAGGCCGGACCGGGCTGGCAGCTCCTCCCCGGACCCCGGCAGGGCATTTGAGCGCCGTCAGTCCGCGCCGGTCACGCGCCAGATCACGTCGCCCACATCGTCCGCCACGAGGAGCGATTTCCGGTCCGCCCCGACCGCCACGCCGACCGGCCGCCCGTAGGCGAGCTTCTCGTCGTCCGACAGGAACCCGGTCAGCACATCCCGGGGCGGACCGCTCGGCGCGCCATCGGCGAAGGGCACGAAGACGACCCGGTAGCCGCTCAGCTTCGAGCGGTTCCACGACCCGTGCTGGCCGATCACCATTCCCTCGCCGAAACCCGGCAGGGTGCCCTCCGGCAGCCAGCAGAGCCCGAGCGAGGCCGTGTGCCCGCCAAGCGCATAATCCGGCTTGAGCGCCACCGCGACCAGCGCGGCATCCTGAGGAACGCGGTCGTCCACGGTTCTGTCCCAGTAGCAATAGGGCCAGCCATAGAAACCGCCGTCCCGGACCGACGTGAGGTAGTCGGGCGGCGTCTCGTCGCCCAGGCCGTCGCGCTCGTTCACCACGGTCCAGAGCACGCCGGTACCGGGCTCCCACGCCATCCCGACCGGATTGCGGAGACCCGAGGCGAACACCCGCGCCTTCTCCGTCGCGACGTCGAGCTCCCAGATCGCGGCCCGGCCGGCCTCGGCCTCCATGCCGTGATCGCCGATATTGGAGAGCGAGCCCACGCCCGCATAGATCTTCGAGCTGTCCGGCGAAACGATCAGGCTGCGGGTCCAGTGCCCGTGCGGCTTGAACTCGACCAGCCGGCGCCCGGGCCCCTTGAGGGCGGTCTCGCCGGGAGTATGGTCGAACACCTTGATGCCGTCGGTATTGCCCAGGTAGAAGCGCTCCCCGACCAGCGCCATGCCGAAGGGCTGGTTCTCGTTCTCGACGAAGACCTCGCGGATCTCCGCCACCCCGTCTCCATCGGCGTCGCGCCAGAGCGACACCCGGTTCGCGCTCTCGCCGATCGCCTTCACCGCCCGCATCGTCGCCTGCGCGGCATGGTCCATCAGCGTCTTCGGCGGCCCGGCCTGCTCCTTCGATTCGGCGACCAGCACATCGCCGTTCGGCAGGACCTCGATCCAGCGCGGATGGTCCAGACCCGTGGCGAAGGCGTTCACCGCGAGACCGGGGGCACAGGCCGGAACATGGCCGCCCTTCCAGCCCTCGGCGACGGGCATTTTCAGGGTCATGATCCCCTGTCTCTTGGCCTCCGGGATCTCGGGCGTGCTCCCGACCGCCTGCCGCGCGGGCGCGTTGACCCGCCGCGCCATGGCGACGGTGCCGCCGACCAGGGCCGTTGCCCTTGCAATCCAGTTCATCAAAGTCTCCGTGCCTGCGATCTGCCGCGCCGACCCTAGACCGTCTGGCGCCCGGACGGTAGCCGCTCGCAGGCACCAACCGCCCAGATCCAACTTGACGCCTTCGGCCCCTTCACATACCCATCGAGCCGGCCCGCGGGTGTAGCTCAATGGTAGAGCAGGAGCTTCCCAAGCTTAAGACGAGGGTTCGATTCCCTTCACCCGCTCCAGGGCAGCCATGACCGAGTACCTGACCCTCCTCGACGCCGAAAAGCTCCGTGCCCTCGGCATTCCCGCGCCCTGGGGTTTCGGCCAGGCCGACCGGGTGCGGTTCTACGAGCTCGACGCGCTCGGGCATGTGAACAACAACGCCTATCTGCGCTGGTTCGAGACGATCCGTGTGGGGTGGTTCGCCGCCTACGGGCTCTCGGGCATGGGCGCCGGGGACCCGACCTTCGTGCTCCGGCACGCCTCCTGCGATTTCCTCGCGCCGATGTTCCTGAACGAACCCTATGTGGTGACCGCCCGGGCCACCGCCTTCCGCACCACCTCCTTCACCAAGGAGTATGCGGTCTGGGCCGAGGGAAAGCTCAAGGCGGCGGGCCGCGCGGTGATCGTCATCACCGACAAGGCGGGCACCACGAAACTGCCGCTGAGCGACGCCATGAAGGCGGTGCTGATCGACCGCGACGGCGCAGTTCGCGAGGGCTGACCGCCCCTCAACCCGAACCGATCAACACCCCCGCGGCCAGCACCAGCCCGCCACCGACCACCACCTGCAAGGTCGCGCGCCAGAACGGGGTGTCCATGTAGCGGTTCTGGATCCAGGCGATCGCCCAGAGCTCGACGAAGACGACGACCAGCGCAATCAGCGTCGCGGTCCAGAAATGCGGGATCAGGTAGGGCATCGCGTGGCCGAGCCCGCCAACGCCGGTCATCACCCCCGAGGCCACGCCGCGCTTGAGCGGGGACCCCCGCCCCGAGAGCTCGCCATCGTCCGAGGCCGCCTCGGTGAAGCCCATCGAGATCCCCGCGCCGACCGAGGCCGCGAGGCCCACGAGGAAGGTATTCCAGGTATCCCCGGTGGCGAAGGCCGCGGCAAAGATCGGCGCGAGCGTCGAGACCGAGCCGTCCATCAGCCCCGCCAGCCCCGGCTGCACCCAGGTCAGCACGAACTGCCGGTGCGCCGCCCGGTCCTCCACCGCGACGGCCTCCTCGGTCAGATGCGCCTCGGAGAGCGCCGCCGCGCTCTCCTCGTGCCCCGCCTCCGCCGCCGCCAGCGTGCCGAGGAGCTTCCGCGTCTCGGCATCCTCGGTCCACGCCGCGGCGCTCTGGTAGAACCGCCCCGCCTCCGCCTCCATGTCCCCGGCGATCTCGCGGATCCGCTCCAGCGGCAGCTCCGCCATCAGCCAGACCGGCCGCCGCGCGTAGAAGCCCGAGACATGCTCGCGCCGAATGAGCGGGATCGTCTCGCCGAAGCGCTTCACATGGAGGTCGATCAGCATCTGCCGATGGGTGTCCTCCTCCTCGGCCATACCCTCGAAGATCTTCGCCGTTGCCGGGAAATCCTCGCGTAGCCGCCCGGCGAAGCTCCGGTAGATCCGCGCGTCGTCCTCCTCCGAGGAAATCGCCAGCGCCAGGACTTCCTGCTCGCTCAGTTCGCGAAACCGCTTCCGGCCCGACAGCATCGACAGCATCACCGCCCCCCAGATTAGAATTGTTCTAATCATAGGTCGCCCGTTCGCCTGTGCAAGCCCGCACAGGTGCGACGCGGTTGCGCGGGCGGGCCTTCCGGGATTAGGTCACGCCCATGGGAGCCATCGTCAGCATCGCGGATCTGCGCAAGACCTATCCGGGCGGCTTCACCGCGCTCGCCGGGGTCGACCTCACCATCGAGGAAGGCGAGATCCTCGCCCTTCTCGGCCCGAACGGCGCCGGCAAGACCACGCTGATCTCCACGATTTGCGGCATCGTCACGCCCTCGGCGGGCCGGGTCGCGGTCGGCGGCCACGACATCGCCGTGGAGTACCGCGCCGCCCGGTCGCTGATCGGTCTCGTGCCGCAGGAAATCTCGCTCGAACCCTTCGAGAAGGTGCTGACCACCGTCCGCTTCTCGCGCGGCCTCTTCGGCAAGCGCCGCGACGACGCGCTGGTCGAGAGCATCCTTCGCAAGCTCTCGCTCTGGGACAAGCGCGACAGCCAGGTCAAGGAGCTCTCGGGCGGGATGAAACGCCGCGTCCTCATCGCCAAGGCGCTCGCCCACGAGCCGCGCGTGCTGTTTCTCGACGAGCCCACGGCCGGCGTCGACGTGGAATTGCGCCGCGACATGTGGGAGATCGTCAAGGAGCTGAAGGCGCAGGGCGTCACCATCATCCTCACCACCCACTATATCGAGGAGGCGGAGGCCATCGCCGACCGGATCGCGGTGATTTCCAAAGGCCAGATCCTGCTCGTCGAGGAGAAGGACAAGCTGATGCGCCGGATGGGCCGGAAGCAGCTGACGATCGAGCTCGACCGGCCGGTCGGGGAAATCCCCGACAATCTCGCGGGATACGAGCTCGAACCCGGGCCGGCCCCCGGCACGCTGGTCTATTCCTACGACAGCCAGGGCGAACGCACCGGCATCACCCGGCTCCTGAACGACCTGCAGGCCGCCGGGCTGCAGCTGCGCGACGTCTCGACCCGCGAATCCTCGCTGGAGGAGATCTTCGTCGGCCTGGTCGCCGGCGATGCCGGGGAGGAAAGACCATGAACCTCGAAGCCGTCCGTGCCATCTACGTCTTCGAGATGGGCCGCACCTTCCGCACACTCCTGCAATCGGTGCTCTCGCCGGTCTTGTCCACCTCGCTCTATTTCATCGTCTTCGGCGCCGCCATCGGCAGCCGGATCCAGGAGGTCGAAGGCGTCAGCTACGGCGCCTTCATCGTGCCGGGTCTGATCATGCTGACCGTGCTCACCCAGTCGGTCTCGAACGCCTCCTTCGGGATCTACTTCCCCAAGTTCATCGGCACGATCTACGAGCACCTCTCCGCACCCGCCTCGTTTCTGGAAATCACAGCCGGGTATGTCCTCGCCGCCGCCACGAAATCGCTGGCGATCGGGCTGATCATCCTCGCCACATCGTTCTTCTTCGTCGACCTTTCCATTGCGCACCCGCTCTGGATGCTGGCCTTCCTCGTCCTGACCTGCCTCTCGTTCAGCCTTCTCGGCTTCATCATCGGCATCTGGGCGCGGAGCTTCGAGCAGCTTCAGCTCGTTCCGCTCCTGGTCATCACGCCGCTCGTCTTCCTCGGCGGCTCGTTCTACTCGATCGCGATGCTGCCGGCCTTCTGGCAGTCGGTGACGCTGTTCAACCCGGTCGTCTATCTCGTCTCGGGGTTCCGCTGGGCCTTCTTCGGCCTCGCCGACGTCTCGCTCGGCCTCAGCCTCGCCGCGATCCTCGGCTTCACCGGGCTCTGCCTCGCGGTGATCTGGTGGATCTTCAAAACCGGCTGGCGGCTTCGGCAGTAGCGCGGACAAACTCTCCCCTTGCCCGGAATCAAGGCGCGAAGCGCCGCCGGGCGGCGCCCGACCGCCCCCCGGGCGGGCGCCCTTGCAACGTTCCCACAAAGAACAACCGTTCGGCGGGAAGACGAGATAAACCGCACCGACCGGCCGTCTGAAGCGCCCATCCGCGGTCGGGCGCCGCCCGGCTCTCGTTGCGCTTCTGTGCATTCGCGCCGGAAGACAACCGCCGCTTGATCCCGCGCCCCGAAACCCCTATTTCTGGTCCGTTCCCTCACGGGAACTATGGACATAAACGCGCCCGTAATAAGCGGATCGGACCCGGGGGCGGTACCCGGCGGCTCCACCAAAGCTCCCTCGTTGGGGGGACCATGGGGCCGAAACAGGATCGACGGACGTCTAAAGGGGTCTGCTTTGTCCCGGTGAGGTACCACCGTTATCGGTCCGCAAAGTACAGTTGCCAACGACAACCGTGCTCCGGTGGCGCTCGCTGCGTAAGCAGTGCGAACCATCGAAATCTAAGCCCTTGCGCCTAGCAGCGTAAGGCGGGGTTCGCAGGCACCTGGCAACAGAAGCCTGCATCTTCCTCCACATTTCAAAGGCCTGAACCGCGTCGTTGATGCGATTGCGCGGCCCGCCTGCACGGCCTAGGGTCTTTTCGGAAACAGTCTGTTGCCGCAACATTGCCGCGTCCCTGCCCTCGCCATGCCAGCAAGGCCGGGGAGCACGGGCCGGCCGCGTTTCCGACGCTGCGTCAGTATTTGTATACCTTGGCACACATTCACGCGATCCCCATGTGACGAGAGGGACATTGGACGAAAAGGGGGGACATCCATGATCGACATGCTGCTCTCGGCGCCCTTGGTGCCGTTCAGCCTCGCGCTCGGCCTGCTTTTCGCGCTGCTCGGGCTCGAACTGGTCACCCAGCTGGTGGGCGCGAGCCTGTTCGGCGCGGGCGACGGCCCCGATTTCGACCTCGACGCCGCGGCGGCAGGCGATGCCTTCGACTTCGACGCCGGCGCCGAGATCGACGCGGGCGCGCTCCCCGACACCGGCGGTCTCGAGGCTCCCGCCAGCCCGGATGGCGGCTCGGCCCTCGACATCTTCGGCCTGAACGGCGTGCCGCTCCTTCTGTGGTTCGCCGCCTTCCTGCTCGCCTACGGTCTTTCGGGGCTCCTGATCCAGGGCTTCATCCAGAGCTTCTTCGGCGCGCCCCTGCCCATGCTCGCCGCGGCCGTCTTCACCCTCCCCTTCGGCCTCACCGGCGCGCGGACCTTCGCCCGCGCCTTCGCCGCGGTCCTGCCGAAGACCGAAACCACCGCGACCCGCGCGCAGTTCTTCGGCGGCCTCCGCGGTACCGTCAGCCAGGGCACCGCCCGCCGCGGCAGCCCCGCCGAGGTGCGCCTGCACGACCGCCACGGCAACGTGCATTACATCCGCGCCGAACCCTTCGAGGACGGCACCGAAATCGCCGAGGGCACCGAGGTCGTCATCGTCCGCGAACGCGCCGGACCCGGCGACTACATCCTCAGGCTAATGCCCATTCCTGGCGCCGAAAGCGCCGCCTAACCGGGAGGTTCTTCAATGGAAATCACTTTCTTCATCGTCGCCATCGCGGCCATTCTGGTGTTCATCCTCCTGGTCGGCATGGTGCTGAACCGGATCTATCGCCGCGCCACCCGCGAGACCTCGCTGGTCAAGACCGGCGCGGGCGGCAAAAAGGTCATCATGGACGGCGGCACCATCGTGATCCCGCTCCTGCACGAGATCAGCCCGGTCAACATGCGCACCCTGCGCCTCGAGGTCCGACGCCAGGCCGACGCCGCGCTCATCACCAAGGACCGGATGCGCGTCGATGTGGGCGTCGAGTTCTACGTCTCGGTGCAGGCCACCGATGACGGCATCAGCCGCGCCGCACAGACCCTCGGCGACCGCACCTTCGACGTGAACCAGCTCCGCGAGATGATCGAGGGCAAGCTGATCGACGGCCTCCGCGCCGTGGCGGCCCGGATGACCATGGACGAGCTGCACGAGAACCGCTCGAACTTCGTCCAGGAGGTGCAGAACACCGTCGCGAACGACCTCCTGAAGAACGGCCTCGAACTCGAATCCGTCTCGCTCACCGCGCTCGACCAGACGCCCTTCGAGTCGCTCGACGAGAATAACGCCTTCAACGCCGTCGGCATGAGGAAACTCGCCGAAGTCATTGCGAAGTCGAAAAAGGAGCGGGCCGAGATCGACGCCGAGGCCGAGGTTTCCGTGCGCCGCTCGGCGATGGAGGCCGAGAAGCTGAAGCTCCAGATCGCCCGCGACGAGGAGGAGGCCCGGATCGCCCGGACCCAGGAGATCGAGGTCCTGAAGGCGGCCCAGGAGGCCGAGATAGCCCGCAACCGCGAGAGCTCGGAATCCGAGAAGGAGCGCGCCCGCATCAAGCGCGAGGAGGAGATCCAGGCCGCCGAGATCGCCCGTGGCCGGGCGCTCGAGGAGGCGCAGATCACCAAGGAGCGCGAGATCGAGGTGGCGAACCAGGAGCGCCAGATCGTCATCGCCGAGAAATCCGAGGCGGAAAGCCGCGCCCGCGCTTCGGCCGACACTGCCCGCGCCGAGGCGAAGCGCGCCGCCGAGGCGGTGGAAACCGCCCGCGCCGTGGCCGAGGCCGAGCGGACCAAGCAGATCGCGCTGATCGAGGCCGCGCGCGAGGCCGAACGCGAGGCGACCCGGATCAAGCTCGCCGCCGAAGCCGAGCGCGCCGCCGCCGAGGACCGCGCCGCCGCCCGCCGCGAGGAGGCGCAGGGCGATGCCGACGCGGTGTCGATCCGTGCCGAGGCGAAGAAGAAGGACCTTCTCGCCGAGGCCGAGGGCCGCGAGGCGCTGGCGCGCTCGGAGAATGCGCTCTCGCCCGAGATCGTCGAGATGAAGATCATGCTCGCCCGTCTCGAGGCGCTGCCGAAGATGATCGCCGAGGCGGTGAAGCCGGCCGAGAAGATCGAGTCGATCCGCATCAACCAGATCGGCGGGCTCGGCGCCAACGGGTCGGGCAATGGCGGCGACAAGGCCCCGGTGAACCAGGCCTTCGACGCGATGCTCGGCGCCGCGATGCAGCTCCCGGTGATGCAGAAGCTCGGGCGCGAGCTCGGCATGAATTTCGACGGTTCGATCACCGGCCTCGTCGACGCGCTCGACGGTGCCGCACCGAAACCGGAGGCCGCGACGCCGGACGCGCCCGCCAAGCCCGAGGCCACCCCGGCCGCCGGCTCGGGCAACGGCGCCCACCCGTCCTGAGTTCCCGCTGGGGGCGCCCGCCGCCCCCGGCTTCGCGGAACCGGTGCCAATTCTTTGGGTCCGGAAATCCTGGGGGTGAGCGCCCGGACGGGCGCGAGGGGGCAAAGCCCCCTTCCCCGCGCCATCTTTCCCTTGCGGCGCGGCCCGGTCTCCCCGAGACTCGCCCCGCAAGGAGGCCGCCCATGATCGCCGTCATCTTCGAGGTCACCCCGAAAGCGGGCATGACCGACCCCTATCTCGACATGGCCGCCGAGATGCGGCCGCTCGCCGAGAAGATCGACGGCTTCGTCTCGGTCGAGCGCTTCCAGTCGCTCACCAATCCCGGCAAGCTCCTGTCGCTCTCGGTCTGGCGCGACGAGGCCGCGCTCGACGCCTGGCGCCGCCTCGCCGAGCACCGCCGCGCCCAGAGCGCCGGCCGCACCCGCCTCTTCGCCGACTACCGGCTCCGCGTCGCGGGCGTGATCCGCGATTACGGCATGACCGACCGCAACGAGGCCCCGGCCGACAGCCGGGAGGTCCACGATGCGGCGTGAGGCGCTCGCGCTCGCCCTCACGCTGGCGGCGGCCCCGGCGCCGGCCTGCACCATCGCGCTCGCGCTCGCCATCGACGTCTCCAATTCCATCGACCCCACGGAATACCGGATCCAGACCGAGGGCCTTGCCGAGGCGCTGCGCGACGCCGAGGTGCGCGAGGCGCTGGTCCGCGGCAATGTGGCGCTCTCGGTGATCCAGTGGTCGGGCAAGGGCAGCCAGCAGGTGGTGATCCCCTGGACCCGGATCGGCTCGGACGCCGACGTCACCGCGCTCGCCGACCAGGCCCACGCCCTGCCGCGCGCCTTCATCATGTCGGATACCGCGGTGGGCGACATCATCCGCTTCGCCGCCGCCCAGTTCGGCCCGGTCGCCGATTGCGGCAAGCATGTCGTCGACATCTCCGGCGACGGCACCGACAATGCCGGCACCGATCCCGACACCGAACGCCGCCTCGCCGAGGCGCGCGGCGTCCAGATCAACGGGCTCGCGATCGAGGGCATGGGACGCTCGATCACCACCTTCTACCGCCGCCATGTCATCACCCGCGACGGCTTCGTGATGACCGCGGAGGGCCACGTCTCCTATGCCGAGACCCTCCGGCGGAAGATCCGGCGCGAGGTCAGCCAGGTCCTGTTCTGAGCCTTGACCGCGGCGCCCGCCGGCGCCACACTCCCCGCATGGGGCCACGCGAACGCCCCGTGAGGCCCTGGCCCAAGCTTCGCATCCTCTGACACTTTCAGGAAGGATGCCCCGTGCCCGCCCCGAACGAAATCACCCCCGAACAGCTCCTGCGCCTGATCGGCACGCCCGAGTGCCCCGCCATCGCCGACATCTCGACCGACGAGGATTTCGCGGCCGATCCCTACCTGATCCCCGGGTCCTTCCGCCACAAGCATGGCGACCGGACGGGGCTCGTCGCGCGGCTGGCCGGCAGGCCGGTCGTGGTCACCTGCCAGAAGGGCCTCAAGCTGAGCCAGGGCATGGCCGCATGGCTGGGCGCCGAGGGGATCCGCGCCGAATACCTTTCGGGCGGCATGTACTGCTGGCGCGACACGAAGGGCGCGATGCGCGTGCCCGCCGCCGCCCTGCCCGAGCCGGTCGACGGCGCCACCCTCTGGGTCACCCGGCACCGCCCGAAGATCGACCGCATCGCCTGCCCCTGGCTGATCCGCCGCTTCGTCGACCGCACCGCCCGGTTCCTCTTCGTCTCGCCCGCCGAGGTCCACGGCGTCGCCGACCGCTACGGCGCGACGCCCTTCGACATCGAGGGCGTGTTCTGGTCACATCGCGGCGCGGCCTGCACCTTCGACACCATGCTCGACGAATTCGGGCTCCGCACCGAACCGCTCGACCGGCTCTCGCGGGTGGTGCGCGGCGCCGATACCGACCGGCACGACCTCGCGCCCCAGGCCGCCGGGCTCCTCGCCATCTCGGTCGGCCTCTCGCGGCAATATCGCGACGACCAGGCCCAGCTCGCCGCCGGGATGGCGCTCTACGACGCGCTCTACCGCTGGGCGCGGGACGGGTTCGACGAGGGCCACGACTGGCCGGCGGGGCGGGCCTGACCCATGGCGGAGGCAACCATGATCCCGGCGGACCGGGCCCTGCCGGCCCTGTTCCGCGTCTTCGGCCGCATCGGCCTGATGTCCTTCGGCGGCCCCGCCGCGCAGATCGCGCTGATGCACCGCGAGCTGGTGGACGCGCGCGGCTGGCTCACCGAAGCGGAATATCTCCGCGCGCTCTCCTTCTGCATGCTGCTCCCCGGTCCCGAGGCGATGCAGCTTGCCACCTATGCGGGCTGGCGGCTCCGCGGCGTGCCGGGCGGGCTCCTTGCCGGGCTCCTCTTCGTCCTGCCCGGCGCGGCGGTGGTGCTGGCGCTGGCGCTCACCTACGCCTTCCTCGGCGCCGTGCCCCTGGTCGCGGCGCTTTTTCTCGGCGTCAAGGCCGCGGTGATCGCCATCGTCCTCGAGGCGCTGGTCAAGGTCTCGAAACGCGCCCTGAAGACACGGGCTGCCTATGCCGTCGCGGCGCTCGCCTTTCTCGGCATCTTCGCTCTCTCCCTGCCCTTCCCGCTGATCGTCGCCGCCGCCGGCCTCTGGGGCTTCTGGACCAGCCCCGGCATCAACGGCACCGGCGCAACCCGGCCCGATTTCCGCCGGCTCGCCCGGACGGCGGCACTCTGGGCCGCGATCTGGCTCCTGCCGGTCGCCGCGCTCTGGGCCGCCGGGGCGCGGTTCCTGACCGAGATCGCGCTGTTCTTCTCGAAGCTCGCCGTGGTCACCTTCGGCGGCGCCTATGCCGTCCTCGCCTACATGACCCAGGAGGTGGTGCAGGACCGGCACTGGCTCACCACCGCGCAGATGATCGACGGGCTGGGGCTCGCGGAAACCACCCCCGGGCCGCTGATCCTCGTCACCGAATTCGTCGGCGTCCTCGCGGGCTTCCGCGAGGCCGGGCTGGGCCTCGCCCTGGCGGCGGGCGCCGTGACGCTCTGGGTCACCTTCGCGCCCTGTTTCCTCTGGATCTTCGCCGGCGCCCCCTATCTCGACTGGATCGCCGGGCGGCCGCGGCTCACCGGCGCGCTCGCGGCGATCACCGCCTCGGTGGTAGGCGTGATCCTGAACCTGTCGATCTGGTTCGGGTTTCACACGCTTTTCACCCGCGTCGGTCGCGTCGAGACCGGGCCCTTCTCCTTCGCCGCGCCCGACCTCGGCAGCCTCGATCCACGGGCGGCGATCCTCGCGCTCCTCTCGGCCGGATTGCTCCTCGGGTTGCACTGGCCGCTTTTCCGCGTGCTTGCGATTTCGGCGTTTCTCGGGCTCGGATTCGGGTTCCTTTTCTGACCCCTCTTGCGCACTTTCCTTCCGGACCGAATCCAATATGCTGGCGCCACGTTCGGGTAAGGCGATGACGCGAAAGATCGACTACGGAAATCTGATGCATCGGGCGATGCGCGGCCTCATCCAGAAGGTTCTGGAGGACGTGGCGGCGCATGGGCTGCCAGGCCAGCACCATTTCTTCATCACCTTCGACACCATGCATCCCGATGTGGAGATCGCCGACTGGCTGTCGGACCGCTATCCCGACGAGATGACCGTGGTGATGCAGCACTGGTTCGACAATCTCGAAGTCACCGACGAGGGCTTCTCCGTCACGCTCAATTTCGGCGACACGCCCGAACCGCTCTACATCCCCTATGACGCGATCCGCACCTTCGTCGATCCGTCGGTCGAATTCGGCCTCCGCTTCGAGACCCACGAGGAAGAGACGCCCGAGGACGACGACCCGTTCGACGACGAACCCGAGGATGGCGACACGCCCCCGGCGCCGCGCGATGCCGAGATTCTGAACCTGGACAAGTTCCGCAAATAGCCCCGTTCACAATTCGGTAACCGGCCACGGGATCGCCTCGTTCCCGCCATATTGGGCTGCGACCGTCCGCTCCGGGTGAAATTTCCGGACGAGGTATCGGGATGCTGTTTCGTTCGATTCGCGGATCCGCGGCACAGAAACACGAGGTGGACGGCTTCTTCGCGCAGGCGACCATGCCGGTGCGCATCGGGCCGGACCTCGCCGAACGCGCTTTCGTGCGTCCGCTCGACCGCGATCTCCGGGTCTCCTGCCTCGGCCGCGTCGCCGGCTTCGAGGTCGCCCGCGACGAGAACGGCGAACCTGCCGGGCTCACCATCACGCTTTCGATGACCACCGACGCGCCGCGCGCGCTGCACCATGTGTCGGGCCTCCTCGAGCGGCTCGACGCTCCCGCCGGCTCGCAGATCGGCAATGCCGAATGCCCCGAGCTCCTCGCCTTCGGCAAGAGCTACGGCCTCGGCCTCTATCTCGACCGCGCCGCCGCCTCCGCCGAAGACGACAGGCTCGACATCCTCGAGGCCTGCACCGACGCGCTCGAGGGTGCCGGGCTCTACCAGGGCTCGGCCAGCGTCGGCGACCGGACCGCGCTCTATTTCTACGGCGACAGCTTCAACCGGATGCGCGCCGCGGTGGCCTTCGTGATGTCCACCGATCCGCGCTGCAAGGACGCCTACGCCCGCCGGCTGAACTGAAGACGGTTTCGGAAAAAGTCGAAGGACTTTTCGACCCGAAACCTCAGTGGATCAACGCTCTGGCGGCTTTCATGTGGCATTGGAACCCGTATCCGCGACCGGACCGTCAGAGCCCGGCGCCCCCCGAGAAGAGAGCAGAAGACACGTGACCCTCGCCCCCGAACGCCTGCTCAGGATCGTGCTGATCCTCGCGCTCGCCTTCGTGGCCTTCCGTGTCTTGGTTCCGCCCGAGGACCCGTTCCACGCGCTCGCGTCCTCCGACAATGACGACATCATGCGCTTCCTCTCGGTGCGCGACCTCCTCGCGGGCCAGAGCTGGTTCGACAACACCCAGTACCGGATCCTGCCGCCCGAGGGGCTGCCGATGCACTGGTCGCGCTATGTCGATGCCGGCATCGCCGCGACGATCGCCGGCGCCGCGCGGTTCATGCCGATGGACGAGGCCGCACGCTTCGGCCTCAGCGCCTGGCCGATGCTGCTCCTCGCGCTCTACATGCTCGTGACCGCGCTCGGCGCAAGGCGCGCGCTCGGGCCCGGCGCGGCGGCGCTCGCGGTGGTGTTCATCCTCACCTGGCCCACCACCGCCGACACCTATTTCCGCAGCGCCCGGATCGACCACCACAACGTGCAGATCCTCTTGATGACCGGGCTGGTCCTCGCCCTGATCCGCCCCGGCGCGCCCTGGCGGCCCGGGCTAGCCGCCGGCCTCATCGCCGCGGCCTCGCTCTCGGTCGGGCTCGAGACCGTGCCGCTGATCGGCCTCGCCGGCCTGATCCTCGCCGCCCGCGCGCTCCGCGACCCCGGTGAGGACGGCACGCGGCTTCTCGGCTTCGCCCTTGCCCTTCCGCCCGCCTGCGCCCTGCTCTTCGCGGGCCAGACCGCGCCCGCCGCCTGGACCCAGCCCCATTGCGACCAGTTCTCGTCGCCCACCTTCGCGCTCGTCCTGATCGGCGCTGTGGCCTCCCTTGCCCTGGTCCTCCTGATGCGAAGGGTCTCGCGCGCGGCCGGGATCGCCGGTTTCCTCGCGATCCTCGCCGCCGGGATCGCGCTCGCCGCGCCGCTCCTCGCGCCCTGCCTCGACGGGCCCTACGCGATCCTGCCGCCCGAGATCCGCGCGCTGATCCCGAAGATCCAGGAAGTCCGCCCGGCGCACTGGTTCCTCATGAACGCCCCCGGCGTGTTCTTCGCCAATGCCGCCCCCGCGCTCGGCGCCACGCTCTCGGCCGCCGCCGCGCTCGCCACGCGCCACGCCACCGGCCGCACGCGCCCGGGCGAGCTCCGCGCGGCCGGCACGCTCCTCCTGTTCGGCGCGCTCCCGGTGCTCGGCAGCTTCGTCCAGGTCCGGATGATCTCGCTCGCCGCGCCCGCGACGCCGATGCTCGCCGGCTACGCCCTCGCCGCGCTCCTCGCCGCAAGGCGCGAGACTGCAAGCCCCCTGGCCGGCCTTGCGCTCCTCGCGGCCGGCTGCCTCACGCTCCTGCCGCCCACCGCCTACGAGCTCTGGCACGACTGGCGCCCCGCCGCCCCCGAACGCCGCGCCTCGGTGAACGGCGATTGCCGCGACCCTGACACGATCGCCTCGCTCGACGCGCTGCCCAGGGGCACCATCCTCTCCACCAGCAATCTCGGCCCGCCGATCGTCCTTCTGACCCATCACGACGCGCTTGCCGGGCCGTATCACCGCCGTCCGGAGGCGCTGGCGAACGGCATCGTCCCCTTCGATACCGACGAGGCCGGCCTCCGCGCCGCGCTCGCCCGCACCGGCGCCGACTACCTGCTGCTCTGTCGCGACGGCAGCTACGGCAGATCCTTCGCCGCCACGCTTGCCGCCGGTGCTGCGGCCCCCGGTCTCACGCCCGTCGTCGGCGCCGATCCGGCCCTCGTCGTCCTTGGCAGGACGCAAGGACCCGGCCAGCAGGCAACGATCCGTTAATCGCGTAAGCCCTTGATTTCGCCGACGCAACCAAAAATTGCGAAGGCATGAAACACGGCAACCGCCGCGTTTACCAAAGCGCAAAAAGATCAAATCTCGATCTAAGTTTAGACAAAATGCGATGGTCATAGACGGCATGTAATAGCGTACCAAGGAGCACCGCTACCATGTCCACCGATATCTCCGACCTGAAGAACATCGCCGGCTTCATCGGCGCCTGCCTCGTCGATTCCGACACCGGCCTCATGCTGGCTGCGGAAGGCGGTAGCGGCAAATTCGACCTCGAAGCCGCCGGCGCCGCGAACACCGAAGTGGTGCGTGCCAAGAACGCCGCGATGCAGGCGCTCGGCCTCAAGGACCACATCGAGGACATCCTCATCACGCTCGGCGCACAGTACCACCTGATCCGCCCGCTGGCGTCGAATTCCACCGTATTCATCTACGTGGCGCTCGACCGCAAGGCCGCCAACCTCGGCATGGCCCGCCTCAACGTGAAGAACGTCGAAGGCACCCTGAAGGTCTGATTTCGAACAGACGCTGCGCCTCCCCGCCTTGACGGGGAGGCCGTACCCCGTCGGAACGACGACGGGATCTGCCGAAGAAGCGGGCCGGAAACCCGCCGATTTTTCGTAAGAGGTTACCTCATGTCCGACGGGCACCCCATTCTTGCAAGGCATCGACAGGGTTTCGACGAACTGAACCGCTTCTGGACCCAGATCCAGGACCTGGAAGCCTCCGTCGAGCAATTCGCCGAAGAGGCCCTGAGCTTCGTCGAGGAACCCGTGGAGCGCGTGCTCGACCGGATCCGCGCCTTCGAGCCCTCGGTCAGCGTCATCGGCCAGGTCAAGGCGGGCAAGAGCACGCTTCTGAACGCGCTGATCGGCGAGACCTCGCTTTTGCCCTCCGACGTGAACCCCTGGACCTCGGTGATCACCGCGATCCACCTGAACAGCCGTCACCGGCCGCCGCGCACCCGCGCGGTGTTTCGCTTTTTTGACGCCCATGAATGGGATCGCCTGGTGTCCACCGGCGGCCGCCTGGGCGAAATGGCCGACCGCGCCGGCTTCGAGGCCGAGGCCGAGGAAGTCCGCAGCCAGGTCACCGAGATGCGCCAGTCGACCGAGGCCCGTCTCGGCGACAAGTTCCAGTCGCTCCTGGGTTCGAGCCATGCCTTCCCCGAGCTCGACCGCGACACGATCGACCGCTACATCTGCTATGGCGACCCCGAGGAGCTTGCCGGGGGCGCCGGCGACGGCGTCTTCGCCGACCTCACCAAGTCGGCCGACCTCTATGTCGATCTCGATGGATTCCCCAAGGGTCTCTGCCTGCGCGACACGCCGGGCGTGAACGACACCTTCATGATGCGCGAGCAGATCACGCTGAACGCGATCAGCGACAGCCGGGTCTGCGTCGTGGTCCTCTCGGCGCACCAGGCGCTCTCGACCATGGATCTCGCGCTCCTGCGCATCATCTGCAGCGTCGAGGCCCGCGAGGTGCTGATCTTCGTGAACCGGATCGACGAGCTGGTCGACCCGGTCGCCGAACAGGAGAAGATCGGCGCGGGCATCCGCAAGACGCTCACCCGGCTCGGTTTCGGCGACGGGATCCAGATCCTGTTCGGCAGCGGCTACTGGGCCAATTGCGCCCTCGACGACCGTTGCGACGCGATGGCGCCCGCGAGCCGCGCCGCGCTGGAACGGGTCTCCGCCGGCCAGGACCTGTCCTCGCCCGACGCGCTCCGCGCCGCCGCGCTCGAAGCCTCGGGCGTTGGCGCGCTGCATCGCGCCATCGCGACCCGCGTGGTCGAGGGGCCGGGCAAGGCCTTCCTCCGCGACGTCCAGAAGGAAGTCGACCAGATCCTCGCGATGAACGATTCCGTCGTCTCCATCGCGAACGCCACCTCCGGCGTCCGCCGCGACGCCCTGCCCTCCGAGACCGAACTCTCGATGAAGATCGCAGATGCCCGCGACAAGGCGATCGGCGCCTTCGAGGGCGCGGCGGCGGGCCTGCGCGAGAACCTGCACAAGCGGCTGGTCCGCGCCCAGGATGCCTTCGTGACCTCCGCGCTCGAGGCGCTTGCGGCACACATGAAGGTCGCCGGCGAGATCGGCACCTGGAACCACGACCCGACCAGCCTGCGGATGACGATGAAGACCTCCTTCACCTCCGCCTGCGCCCGGCTCCGGCGCGAGGGCGAGGCGGCGTTCGAGATCGTGCTCGACGGGCTCGCCGACATCACCGAACAGGATCTCGGCGTCTACCAGGACACCACCAGCGTCACATTCCCCGAACAGCCGCAGCACCGCGCGCCGACCGTGCTCGCCAAGACGATCTCGCTCGATCTCGAGGGCCGCTGGTGGCGCCGTTTCTGGCGCTTCGGCGGCAAGATCGACGAGCGCTACCGCGAGCTGGTCATCGCCGAGACCACGCCGCTCATCGACGAGCTGCTCACCGGCTTCTTCGACCCGGCGGTGGACCGGACCCGCGACGTGATCGTCGATTTCGCCGCCGACCGCGCCAAGTTCGTCCACGCGATCCTCGAATGCGCCTCCGAAGGCGCCCCCCACGCCACGCCCAGCGTCAAACCCACGAGACCCAGCGTCAAATCGACGAGAAAGAGCGGGAGGTCGGCCGCATGAACATCATCAGCCTGAACCAGGCCACCGCCCGGACGGCCCGCGCCCGCAAGCCCCGCATCATGGTCGCGGGCGAATTCAGCGCCGGCAAGACCCAGTTGATCAACGGGCTCCTCGGCCAGGAGGTGCTGCCCTCGAACGTGGTCTCCACGTCGCTGCCGCCGGTCTGGCTGATCGGCGAAGGCAATGCCGCCTGCCGCATCGCCCTCGACGGCGCCCGCCACGACCTCGCCTCCATCGACGACGCGCGGCTCGACGGCACCCACTACCTCGCACTCTCCCTCGACGCGCCGTTCCTCGCCAGCTTCGACATCATCGACACGCCCGGCAATTCCGACCCGAACATCCCGGCGGAATACTGGGAACGCATGCTCGACCATGCCGACGCGGTGATCTGGTGCACCAACGCCACCCAGGCCTGGCGCCAGAGCGAGAAATCCGCCTGGAAGGAAATGCCCGAGCGGCTGCGCGACAACGCCGTCCTCCTGATCACCCATTCCGACCGGATGCCCGACGAGAACGCCGCCGCCAAGGTGATGCGCCGTGTCCGCCGCGACGTGAAGGAAGACTTCGCCGCGATCATGATGGCCTCGCTGATCGACCCCGATCACATCGCCGCCATCGCCCAGCAGCTCGACGTTCTCTTCGCCGGGATCGAACCGGCCGCGTCCGATCACCCCGCGATGACCGACATCCTGCGCGAGATCCGCGCCAGCGCCAGCGACCGCATCGCGCCCCGCCGGATCCGGAACCCGTTCCTGCCGCCGGAACCCGAGGCCGCCGACGTGCTGGTGCTCGAACGGCCGCTCCCCGCCGAGGAGGTCGAACCGGATACCGCCGCCCTTCCCGCAATGGACGTGGACCTTCCGGACCCGGTTGCGGAAGCCACGGAGGCCGCGCTCGACCCTGAGGTCGCGGCGGAGACCGCGCCCGACGGAGACGCCGACGAAGCTTTCGCCGAAGCGGAGGACTTCGCCGCGCCGGAGGACGTCGACGAGACCGCCGAAATGGACGCGGACGAGACGATCGCGGAGATCGCCGAAGAACCGGAAGACGAAGCCGCCGCCGAGATGGCCGAAGACCTCTTCGACGCCGAGACCGAAATCGAACCGCTGGAGATGGAGGCCGGGGCCGCCGTAATCGACGCCGACCTGCCGGAGTCCGAGACCGCCGCCGCCCCCGAGGACGCGGCGCCGGAAGAGGCGGTCGCGGAAGAGCTTGAGACCGGGGACGACGCGGCCGAGGCCATGGCCGAAGACGACGCGGCTGAAGCGGAAACGGCCGAGGCCATTGAAGAGGCGCCGGAAGCCCAAGGCGCCACCACGGCCGAGGCCGACGCGGACCCCGTGGCCGAAGCCGCGCCCGAGGACACCGCGCCCGAACAGGCGCCCGAGCACGACGTCTTCGCCTTCAGCCTTGCGGGCCCGCACCCGGTGCGCAGCCCCTATCCGGGCCTGGCCCGCGATACCTGGAACCTGATCTGCTACGGCCACGACCTGAGCGATACCGACACGGTCTTCGCCTGCCTCGAGGCCACGCTGCGCGAAATCGACCGCTCGCTCGCGGTCCACGCCCCGTCGGAACCAGAGATCGAAGAACAAGACGGCGAAGCCGCTGACAACATCCTGCGAAACGTCGCCAGCGCGATCACCGCGTCGCACGGCCAGGCGTGAGCGGAAGGGAGAGAGCCATGAAGATCGCACCGGGCCAGCGCCAGCAACTCGACTTCCTCCGCGAAACCCTCGAGGGCCTCGAGGAGACCGTCGACCGCAAGTCCCGCCAGGGCTTCCGCGACCTGAGGGCGCGGCTCGACGACTGGGCCGCCCGCGTCGCGGTGATCGGCCAGGTCAAGGCCGGAAAGTCGACCTTCCTGAACGCCTTCCTCGGCCAGCACGATTTCCTGCCCTCGGACGTGAACCCCTGGACTTCGGTCGTCACCAATATCCGCGTCAACCTGCCCGAGGATCCGGTCTCGGGCGCCCGCTTCGAGTTCTTCTCCGAAGAGGACTGGGAAGAGATCATCGCCGGCACCTCGCGGATCCGGAAGCTCACCGAACAGATGCTGCCCGGGTTCGACACCGAGCTCCTGAAGAAGCAGAGCGAGGAGATGCGCGACCGCGCGCAGCGCCGGCTCGGCAAGCACTACCACGCGCTTCTCGGCAGCGAGCACAGCTACGACTTCCTGACCTCGGACCTGCTCAAGCGCTATGTCTGCGCCGGGCCCGGCTCGGATGACGGGCTGGAGCGCGAGTCGCTCGGCCGTTACGCTGCCGTGACCAAGGTGGCCAACGCCTTCATGCGGCTCCCGGAATTCGCGGTGCCGACGATCATCACCGACACGCCGGGCGTGAACGACCCGTTCCTCGTCCGCGACGAGTTCACCTGCCGCAGTCTCGACAAGTCCGACGTGTTCATCGTCGTCCTCTCGGCGCACCAGCCCCTGACCGAGGTGGACATCGCGCTGATCCGGATCCTCGCCAAGCAGGACAACAAGGACTGCCTGATCTTCGTGAACCGGATCGACGAACTCGACGATTACAGCGCCGAGGTGCCGCGGGTGATCGAGGACGTCACCAGCCGCCTGACCGCGGCGATCCCCGACATCGCGTTCAAGATCCTCGCCGGCAGCGCCTTCCTCGCCGATCTCGCGCTGCGCGACGACGAGGACGCCCAGGAGACGCGCGACGCCGCCGACAACGCGGAGCTGCACGACTTCCTGAAGGCCACCTATGGCGAGGTGCCCGAGGACCAGATCGACCGGCTGCTCCTGGGTTCGGGGCTGGCGAAGGTCAAGGAAACGCTCTCGGGCGTGATCGACACCGGCATCGGCTGCAGCCAGCTCAGCCAGCTTCTCGAGGATGTCCGCGCCGAGTTGAACGGCATCCAGTTCGTCACCAAGCGCGAGCGCGATTCGCTCCAGGTCCAGATCGAGAAGGTCGGCGGCAATCCCCAGGGCGCCGTCGCGGAGCTGGAGCGCGAGATCGCCGATATCCGCGAGATGCAGGACCAGCTCGAAGGCTTCACCGAGACTGCCGAAACCGAGATCGACAGCGTGGTGGGCAAGGCGTGGGCGGCGCTCGAGGCGAACCTGATGCAGGAGGTCGAGGCCTATGTCGCCGAGCAGCGCCCGCAATTCGAGGCCGCGCTCACCAGCGGCGACAGTGGCGGCACGCTCCATGTGGAGCTCACGCCCCTCCAGCTCCGGCTCGAGACCGAGGTGAAGTCGAGCTTCGCGCGCTCTCGCGAGGGCACCGATG
This sequence comes from Paracoccaceae bacterium, assembly GCA_050299695.1. GTDB lineage: Bacteria > Pseudomonadota > Alphaproteobacteria > Rhodobacterales > Rhodobacteraceae > Ovoidimarina. The sequence continues at coordinate 10,899 of JBNKWI010000012.1, read as the reverse complement.
CGGCGCTCTCCACCTGCATCGAGGCCTGCCGCAGCGCCATTGGCGCCAAGTTCGACGATCCGACCGGCAGCATCTCGCTCGACGAGCTGCCCCATGACGGCTTCTCCTCCACGCTCACCCTCGCCAAGCGGTCGCTTCAGATGGAGATGATCGCCGATCGCGGCTGGGCCTTCTGGCGCCGTCCGAAGGTGAACGTGGCGAAATCCGTCGACGCGCTCCGCCAGATCGCGGTCGAGGAGATGCGCCCCTCGATCGAGAAGCTCCTCGCCGCCTTCAACGAGGCCCAGGTCGAGCGCGCCAGCGCCGGCACCGCCCGGATTCGGGTGATGCTGCGGATGCTCGAGACCAGCGTGGGCGAGCGCACCCAGCGGCTCCGCCGCGACAAGACCGAGCTCGAGCGCGTCGCCAGCGATCCCCAGACCCAGCTCCACATGACGCAGAGGCTGCAGAGCCAGATGGAGGTGCTCGAACGCCGCCTCCTCAACCTCGCCGTGACCGACAGCGCCCTGGCGAAACCCGAGCCCGGCACCGCCGAGGCGGCGGCGGCCTGAGGCGGCGCGGGATGCTCAAGAAGAACCCCGAGGCCGCCCCCGACACGGGCAGGACCGCCGCGAAACCCTTCCGCGTCGCGCTCTGCGGCGAGGTCCGCTCGGGCAAGTCGACCCTGGTCAACCTGCTCGCCCGCACCAACATCCTGCCCGCAAGCCTCGGCGATGACGGCCCCCGCCCGGTGATCGTGGTCGGCCACGGCCCGCGCCGCCCGATGATCGCGGTCCGTCCCGACGGCACCCGCGACGAACTCCCCACCGGTCCGGATGCCCGGGCCTTCGCCGGCGCCGAGCGCATCGAGGTCCAGCACGGCAACAAGACCCTCGCCGGCTTCGAGCTGATCGAGATCCCCCTCACCCGCGCCGAGGAGATCACCGACGAGCAGCGCGCCCTCCTCCGGGGCGCCGACGTGATGATCTGGGTCACCATCGCCTCGCAGGCCTGGCGGCTCACCGAGAAGACCATCGTCGAGGCCCTCGCCGAGGAGCGTCCCGGCCGCGCGATCATCGCCATCACCCGGGCCGACAAGCTGCGCTCCGACAACGACCGCCAGCGCATCGCCGACCGGGTGATGCGCGAGACCGGCGGGATCTTCTCGGCCTGCCACATGGTCTCGGGCGCCCGCAAGCTGATCGAGGGCTCGGGCAATGCGAAGGGCTGGGCCAGGACGGGCGGTGCCGGGCTGCAGGCGCTGCTGACCGGCTTCCGCGATGCCGCGGCGGACCTGGAGCCCCGGCCGGAACCGGAACCGGCCGCCGCCGAGGTGCCCGAACCGGAAGCCGCCGCAGCACGCGAACCGCTTGCCCAGCCCGAACCCGCCGAAGCGCCGGCCCGGACCGAGCCCGTCGCGGAAACGGAGCCGGAACCCGAGGAAGCCCACCTCTCCGGCCCCGAACTCCTGCGCCAGGTTGCGGCCACCCTCCGCGGCCTCTCCGCCGCCGGGCTCGCCGATGCCTCGGGCGACTGCCTTGTCCTCGACGGCGAGGAGGCCCATTGCCGCGCCGTGGCCGAAACCTGCCGCGCCTCGTTCAGGACCCTGACCGAAGCCTATGGCTATGCCGGCGACGGCGCCGTCGAAAGCGCGGAGATCGCCACCGCCCGGCACCGGCTGCTCTACGCCGCGATTCCGGAAAGCGACCGGCTGGTGTTCCTCGCCTGCGAGGCGCCCACCAGCATCGGCATCGCCAAAAGCGCGCTGAACCGCCTGCGCGACGCCGCCGCCCGTTTCTGACCGGAACGCCGCGCCGTCAGGCGCGCTCGACGCTGATCCGCTTCACGACCTTCGGTGCGTCGATGGATTTCAGCACGCCTTCGAGGATCTGAAGCCCCTTCGGCTTCTTCTGCCGATAGCGGATGATCTTCTTCAGCTCGGGGAAATGCTCCCAGTTCCACGACGAATAGGCGCCGCCCGCGACCCGGGTCACCGCCCGCATCGTGAAGCCGAACCGGTCCTCGCAGACCACCTCCACCACCGTGCCGCTCGGCACCGGGCAGCCGCGGCCGTCATGCCTGATCCAGGGTCCCCATTCCTCGTTCACCGCCACGTACCCCCAATGTTTCCGCCCGCCACGGCGAACGGTTTCACCCGCCCCATTGTCCCGCCGGTGCCCGCGTCCGGCAACCGGAAAGATGGCAAAAATGCGGCGGGCGATTGGAAACAGTGCGCTTGCCAATCCGCCGGTGCGGTGCTCTCTGGCGCCAGGTCGGAACGGAGGGCGCATCCTGGACTATCTCGGCTGGCTCCTCCTTGGCGCCTTCGTGGTGGGGATGTCCAAGGGCGGCCTCGCCTCGGCCGGTGCCGTGGTGGTCCCCACGCTCGCGCTCTCCATGGGGCCGGTCCAGGCGGCCGCCCTGCTCCTGCCGGTCTACATCGTCACCGACTGGGTCGCGGTCTGGCTTTATCGCCGCGATTTCTCGGCCCGGAACGTGGCGATCCTAGCCCCCGCGATGCTGTTCGGCACGCTGATCTCGACGCTCGCGATCCCCTATGTGGCGCCGGAACTCCTTCTGCTCGTGACCGGGTTGATCGGGCTCTGGTATTGCGGGCGAAGCTGGCTCGGCGGAGGCCGCGGGCCCGCCCGCCCCGCCCGGCTCGTGCCCGGCCTGTTCTGGGGCGTGCTGACCGGCGTCTCGAGCTTCATCACCCATTCCGGCTCGCCGCCCTCGCAGGCCTATCTCCTGCCCCAGCGGCTCCCGAAGGTCGAGCTCGCGGGCACCATCGCCATCATCTTCGCCATCGGCAACCTGTCGAAGCTGCCGGGATACTGGGCGCTCGGCCAGTTCGACGATATCGACTGGCGCCTCCTCGCCTACCTCGCCGCGGCGGGAATCGCAGGCACCACCGCCGGGCGCTGGCTCGTCGCCCGGCTTTCCGACACGGCCTATATCCGGGTGATCGAGGTGCTGCTCTTCGCGCTCTCGCTTCTCCTGATCTGGAAGGGGCTCGCACCCTTCGTCTGACCCCCCTTGCCGCCCGGTGCCGTTCGGGGGATCTATTTCCCACGGGCGGAGGTGAGGCGGATGGAAATCGGCGACTGGACCGAGGCGTTCCAGGGCACGCGCGCCCTGCCCCGCGACGTGCGCGACACGCTTCTCCGCCGCAGCCAGGTGATCCGCTACAAGGCGGACCAGACCGTGTTCTCGCCCGACAGGGTGCCCGACAGCCTGCTGTTCCTTCTCGATGGCACGCTGCGTGTCTCGCAGACTTCCGAGAGCGGGCGCGAGATCGTGCTCTACCGGGTCGAGGCCGGGGAGAGCTGCGTGCTCACCACCGCCTGCATCCTCGCCGAGGAGGCTTACAATGCCGAGGGCATCGCCGAAACCGACGTGATCGCCATCGTGATCCCGCGCGGCGTGTTCGACGATCTCCTGGCTGAGGCGCCCGCCTTCCGCCGCTTCGTTTTCGCCGCCTATTCGCGGCGCATGGTCGACCTGTTGCGGGTGATCGACCACGTTGCCTTCGGCCGGATCGACATGCGCCTTGCCGAGCGCCTGCTCCGGCTCGCGGCGGGCCGTGACACACTTTCGGTCACCCACCAGCAGCTCGCCACCGAGCTCGGCACCGCGCGCGAGGTGATCTCGCGGCAACTCACCGAGTTCCAGCGCCGCGGCTGGATCCGCCAGTCTCGCGGACAGGTGACGATCCTCGACATCGCCGCACTCGAGGGGCTCGCGACCGCGTCCGGCTGATCTTCGGTGTACAGGTTGTGTACGGGTTGTGTACGGGTTGTGCGCGGCTTTTGCCGCGCCTCCGTCGAAGGGCGCACCTCCAGATCCCGGTGCCCGGCGCATCGCCGGTGTACGGGCTGTGTACAGGTTGTGTACGGGTTGTGCGCCCCGGTTCCGGCCGTCTTTCCGCTTTCGGACCCCAGGGTGACAAAGTCACGGACGCTGGGCCGGCGCTGTCCTAGGGTGCGTCCAGCTTCCACGACCGCAACGCGGCTCCGGACTCGAGGAGATGACGATGACCGATTCCGCCAGCACGACCCAACACCCTGACGTCATGGCGTTTTTCGACGATGCGACGAACACCATCAGCTATATCGTGAAGGACCCGGCCTCCAACGCCTGCGCCATCATCGACAGCGTGATGGACATCGACTATGCCGCCGGCCGCATCACTTACGACCACGCCGACGCTCTCATCGCCCATATCCGCGAGAACAACCTCGACCTCCAGTGGATCATCGAAACCCACGTCCACGCCGACCATCTCTCCGCCGCGCCCTACATCCAGGAGAAGCTCGGTGGCAAGATCGGCGTCGGGTCGAAAATCCTTGTGGTTCAAGAGGTTTTCGGGAAAATCTTCAACGAGGGAACCGAGTTCCAGCGTGACGGTAGCCAGTTCGACCGGCTGTTCGAGGACGGCGACCGCTACAAGATCGGCACGCTCGACGCGGTCGCGATCTACACGCCCGGCCACACCCCCGCCTGCATGACTCATGTCGTCGGCGACGCCGCCTTCGTCGGCGACACCCTCTTCATGCCCGACGGCGGCTCGGCCCGCGCGGATTTCCCCGGCGGCGATGCCGGAACGCTCTACGATTCAATACAGAAGGTGCTCGCGCTCCCCGACGAGACCCGGCTCTTCATGTGCCACGACTACGCCCCCGGCGGCCGCGAGATCCGCTGGGAGACCACGGTGGCCGAGGAGAAGGCCGAGAACATCCATGTCGGCGGCGGCAAGACCCGAGAAGAATTCATAAAATTCCGCACCGAGCGCGACGCGCAGCTCGACATGCCGAAGCTGATCATCCCGTCCCTGCAGGTGAACATGCGCGCTGGCGAGGTGCCCACCGACAAGGACGGGAACCCGATGCTGAAAGTACCGATCAACGGACTCTGAGGGAAGAAAACATGGACCCGAAGCGTATCTCCGACGGCTTGTCCGTCACGCCGCAAATCACCGTGGCGGATATTCCGGCGATCAAGGACCAGGGCTTCCGCGCGATCATCTGCAACCGCCCCGACGGCGAAGGCGCCGACCAGCCCGGGTTCGAGGAGATCGAGCGCGCCGCCCGGGCCGCCGGCCTCGAGGCGCGGTATCTGCCCGTCGTCTCCGGCATGGTCGAGGATGCCGACGCCAAGTCCTTCGCGACGGCGCTCCGGGAACTTCCGGGCCCAGTCCTCGCCTATTGCCGCTCCGGCACGCGTTCGGCGACGCTCTGGGCGCTGGGCCAGGCCGGCAAGCAGCCGATGCCGGAGATCCTCGCCGCGACGCGGGCGGCGGGCTATGACATGGGCGGCGTGGCGCGCCGGATCGCCAATGGCGGCCGGACGCCCACGAAGACCAGCGATGCGCATTACTCGGTCGTCATCGTCGGCGCGGGCGCCGGCGGCATTGCCGTCGCGGCGAGCCTCAAGGCGCGCAGGCCCGGGCTCGAGATCGCGATCATCGACCCGGCGGACGTGCACTACTACCAGCCCGGCTGGACCATGGTCGGCGGCGGGATTTTCGAGGCGCAGGACACCGCGAAGACCATGGGCGCGCTGATCCCCTCGGGCGTGAAATGGATCAAGGCCGCCGTCGCCGCTTTCGAGCCCGCGAACAACGCCGTGATCCTCGAGGGCTGCCGGGTGGTGAGCTACGACCGGCTGGTGGTTGCGCCCGGGTTGAAGCTCGACTGGGGCGCCGTGGAAGGGCTCGAGGAGGCGCTCGGCCGGAACGGGGTGACCTCGAACTACCGCTACGACCTGGCGCCCTATACCTGGGAACTGGTCCGGGGGATGCACGCGGGACGGGCGATCTTCACCCAGCCGCCGATGCCGATCAAATGCGCCGGGGCGCCGCAGAAGGCGATGTATCTGTCCGCCGATGCCTGGAACCGCCGGGGCGTGCTGAAGGACATCGAGATCCGGTTCAACAACGCGGGCGGCGTGCTCTTCGGCGTCAAGGACTACGTGCCGGCGCTGATGCAATACGTGGAGAAATACAGCATCGGCCTGAATTTCTTCCACAACCTGACCGCTATCGACGGCGCGGCGAAGACCGCGACCTTCTGCGTCTCGAAACCCGACACCGAGCCCGAGACGGTCACGGTCGAGTTCGACATGATCCATGTCTGCCCGCCCCAGACCGCGCCCGACTTCATCCGCGTCTCGCCACTCGCCGATGCCGCCGGATGGGTGGATGTCGACCAGAACACCCTGCGACACAGGACGTTCGAGAACATCTGGAGCCTGGGCGACGTGATGAACGCGCCCAACGCCAAGACCGCTGCCGCCGCGCGCAAGCAGGCGCCGACCGTGGCGGAGAACATCGTGGCGGATATTCGCGGCGGGTCGCCGATGGCCTCCTACGACGGCTACGGCTCCTGCCCGCTCACCGTCGAGCGCGGCAAGATCGTCCTCGCCGAGTTCGGCTATGGCGGCGTATTGAAGCCGAGCTTCCCCGCCTTCCTGCTCGACGGCACGCGGCCGACCCGCCTGGCCTGGTTCCGGAAGGAGCGGATGCTGCCGCCGATCTACTGGAAGGCGATGCTCCAGGGCCGCGAATGGATGGCTCGCCCGAACCCCTCAACGTCGCCGCCGAGTGACAGAAGACAGCTCCGTGCCCCGGCGGCACGGGCCTTTCCCGGACCAGACACATGCCGATTCGCCGTTATCTTCCCGTCTTCGACTGGGGGCGCAGCTACACGCGCCAGGCCTTCACCAACGATCTGGTGGCGGCGTTGATCGTGACGATCATGCTGATCCCGCAATCCCTGGCCTATGCGCTTCTCGCGGGCCTGCCGCCCGAGGCTGGGATCTATGCCTCGATCGTGCCGATCATGCTTTACGCGCTCGTCGGCACGTCGCGGGCGTTGGCGGTGGGACCGGTGGCGGTGGTCTCGCTCCTGACGGCGACGGCCGTCGGCGAGGTCGCGCAGCAGGGCACGGCGGGCTATGCGACGGCGGCGCTGACGCTGGCGATGCTGTCGGGCGGGTTCCTCATGCTGCTGGGGCTGTTCCGGCTGGGGTTCCTGGCGAATTTCCTGAGCCACCCGGTGATCGCGGGGTTCATCACCGCTTCGGGGATCCTGATCGCGGCGAGCCAGCTCCGGCACATTCTGGGCATCGGCGGGGGCGGCGACACGCTGATCGACCTTGTGGCATCGCTGGCCGCCCATCGCGGCGAGACGAATCTCCTGACGCTGGCCATCGGAGCCGGGGCGACGGGGTTCCTGTTCTGGGTCCGGAAGGGGCTGAGGCCGCTGCTCCTGCGGCTAGGCGCCGGGCCGCGGCTTGCCGATTTCGCCACCAAGGCGGGCCCGGTGGTGGCGGTGGTGGTGACCACGCTGGTCGTGGCGCTGGGTGGGCTCGACCGGGCGGGCGTGAAGATCGTCGGCAGCGTGCCGCAGAGCCTGCCGCCCCTCACCCTGCCTTCTTTCTCGCCGGCGCTCCTGACGGACCTGCTCCTGCCCGCGATCCTGATCTCGATCATCGGTTTCGTGGAGTCGATCTCGGTCGCCCAGACGCTGGCCGCGAAACGGCGGCAGCGGATCGACCCGGACCAGGAGCTGATCGGCCTCGGCGCCGCGAACATCGGCGCGGCCTTCACCGGCGGATACTCGGTGACGGGCGGCTTTTCGCGTTCGGTGGTGAATTTCGACGCGGGCGCCGAGACCCTGGCGGCGGGCGCCTTCACCGCCGTCGGCCTCGCCATCGCCGCGGTGGCCCTTACGCCGGCGGTGTATTTCCTGCCCAAGGCGACCCTTGCGGCCACCATCGTCGTCGCGGTCCTGAGCCTTGTCGACCTCTCGATCCTGCGCCGGACCTGGGGCTACTCCCGCGCCGATTTCACCGCGGTCGTCGCGACGATACTCCTGACCCTGGGCCTCGGCGTCGAGTTCGGCGTGACCGCCGGCGTGGTGCTGTCGATCGCACTCCATCTCTACAAGACCTCGCGCCCGCATGTGGCCGAACTGGGCCTGGTACCCGGGAGCCAGCATTTCCGCAATATCCGGCGCCACGAGGTGGAAACCGATCCGTGCCTCCTGATGCTCCGGGTCGACGAGAGCCTCTATTTCGTGAACGCGCGCTTCCTCGAAGACCTGATCCTGTCGCGGGTTGCGAGCGGGTCCGCGATCCGCGACGTGGTGCTCAACTGCGCCGCGGTGAACGAGGTGGATTTCTCCGCCCTGGAGACGCTCGAGGAGGTCAACCGGCGCCTTTCCGAGTTCGGCATCGGGTTCCACCTGAGCGAGGTGAAAGGGCCGGTGATGGACCGGCTCCGCCGCGCGCATCTTCTGGAGGCGCTCAATGGCCGGGTGTTCCTGTCGCATTTCGACGCCTGGCGGAAGTTGCGGGCAGCCGCGAGGGACGCGGTCGCGTAGCTCAGCCGGCGCCGAGCCCGCGGGCGATCTCCCAGTCGGTGACCGCCCGGTCGAAGGCGCGCTGTTCCCAGTCGGCCGCGCGGACATAGTGGTCGACCACCGCGTCGCCCAGGGCCGCGCGCAGTATCGAGGAGCCCCGGAGCGCGAGCGCGGCTTCGCGCAGCGAACCCGGCAGAACCGGGCCCTGCCCCGTCCCGCCGGGTGCAGGGTCGCCGCAATCGAGCTTCTGGGCGATCCCGTCCAACCCGGCGGCAAGGAACGCGGCCATGGCGAGATAGGGGTTCGCGTCGGCGCCGGGCGCGCGGCATTCGATCCGGATCGCGCCGGTGCCCTCGCCGCAGAGGCGGAAGGCGGCGTTGCGGTTGGCGATCGACCAGGCCTTGAGCATCGGCGCCGCGCCGCCGAGGCGCTTGTAGGCGTTGACGCTCGGGGCGTAGAACGGCGCGCAATCGTCGAGGCCGCGCAGGAGCCCGCCGAGAAACGCGCGCAGGAGCCGCGACATGCCGCGCGGGAGCGAGCTGTCGAGGAAGGCGGGCTCGCGCCCCGACCAGAGCGCCAGGTGGATGTGGCCCGCCGCGCCGGGTCCGTCGGGCAGCGGTTTCGGCAGGAGCGCGAGCCGGAGACCCAGCCGTGCGCCGATGGTCTGCGCGGCGTAGCGCAGGATCGTGCGGTCGTCGGCGGCGTCGAGCGCGGCGGCGGGCCGGAGGTTCAACCTGGCCCGCCCCTCGGCGGCGCGGGTGGATTCGACCTGCAGGTCGCTCGCCTTCAGCGCCGCGCGAAGGTCCTCGAGGAATGCCTCCACCGCCGTCAGGGGTGCCGAAACGGGCGTGGCGGAGCCCTCCTGGAAAAGCTGGCACTCGAACTCGGCTGCAGCGACCACGTCGAAGCCCAGCTCCTTTGCGCGAACCACCTGTTTTTTCAGGACCTGGCGCGGGCTGTGCGGCACGGTGGCGTGGCCGGTGGCGTCGAACAGGTCGCAAAGCACGAGGGCGGTGCGCGGCGCCCATTCCGCCATGCGGAGGGTGGCGAAATCGGGCTTGAGGATGTGATCGCCGGTCGCGGCGGGGCCCGGAATGGGCTTGCCCGCAAGATCGGTGGCGAGGAGTTCCGGCGCGGCGCGGAGCTCGCGATGGCCGGATTTCTGGAAATACCCGGCCTCGATCCGCCGCCCGACAAGCCTTCCGTGCATGTCGGTGAACCCGGCGAAGACCGTATCGGCCGCGCCGGTTTCCACAACCGCCGCAAGCCCTTCGACCGTCAACCGCGTCATGCCGCCCGGGACGCGGGAGATGGGGAAGAGGGACAGGGTGCGCGCATGGGTTGGCTCGGTTCCGTCGGGTTCGCGGGACCCTAAGCGACAACCAGTCCAAGTTTGGTTAACGCCGATCCGGGCACGCACGACCGCGGAGTCCGGGGCGCACAACCTGTACACAACCCGTGCACAACCTGTACACCGGAGAACTCGGGCCGGTGGACGGGTCGAGCGCGCGGTGCACCGTTAACGTGCCCCCAAAGGAGGTCCTGAAATGAGCTTCGATCTGGTGGTGAAGGGCGGCACCCTGCCCGATGGGCGGGTCGTGGATGTCGGGATCAGGGGCACGAAGATCGCGGCCTTGGGCGATCTTGACAGCGCCGAGGCGGGAGAGATCGTGGAGGCCGCCGGCGATCTGGTGTCACCGCCCTTCGTGGACCCGCATTTCCACATGGATGCGACGCTCTCCTACGGGCTGCCACGGCTCAACGCCACGGGGACGCTCCTGGAAGGGATCGCGCTCTGGGGCGAGTTGAAGCCGCACCTGACGCACGCGGCCGTCGTCGAGCGGGCGCTGCGCTATTGCGACCTCGCGGTCTCGCAGGGCCTGCTCGCCATCCGCTCCCATGTCGATGTCTGCGACGACCGGCTGCTCGCCGTCGAGGCGCTGCTCGAGGTGCGGGAGACGGTGAAGGGCTATATCGACCTGCAACTGGTCGCCTTCCCGCAGGACGGGGTGTTCCGCGACCCGACCGCTTGGAACAACACGCTGCGCGCGCTCGACATGGGCGTCGAGGTGGTGGGCGGCATTCCGCATTTCGAGCGGACCATGGCGGAGGGCGCGCGGAGCGTGACGGCGCTGTGCGAGCTGGCCGCCGAGCGCGGACTGATGGTCGACCTGCATTGCGACGAGACCGACGACCCGATGAGCCGCCATGTCGAGACGCTGGCCCATGAGGTGACCCGGCTGGGGCTCCAGGGCCGCGCGGCGGGCTCGCACCTGACCAGCATGCATTCGATGGACAATTACTACGTCTCGAAGCTGATCCCGCTGATGGTCGAGGCCGGGGTGCATGCCATTCCCAACCCGCTGATCAACATCACGCTGCAGGGCCGCCACGACAGCTATCCCAAGCGGCGCGGCCAGACCCGGGTTCCGGAACTGCGCTCCCACGGCGTCAACGTCGCCTTCGGCCAGGACTGCTGCATGGACCCGTGGTATTCGCTGGGCAGCGCAGACATGCTCGACGTCGCCCACATGGCCGTCCATGTCGGCCAGATGAC